>DASPNK010000347.1:0-15765 GCA_035626575.1 Planctomycetota bacterium
GGAAGCGCCGCGCGTCGGTCACGGCTACGACATCCATCGCCTCGTCGAAGGGCGTCGGCTCGTCCTCGGGGGGATCGAAATCCCGGGACCGGTCGGATTGCTCGGTCACAGCGACGGCGACGCCGTGCTGCACGCGGCGATCGAAGCGCTGCTCGGCGCCGCCGGGCTTCCGGACATCGGCGAGCATTTCCCGGACGCTGATCCGCGGTTCAAAGACGCGGACTCGAAGCGGCTGCTCGCGGAGACGCTGGCGATGCTCGAAGCGCGCGGCCTCGCTCCCGCGCACCTCGACGTCTCGATCCTCGCCGAGCGGCCGCGCCTCAAGGCGTGGAAGCCCGCGATCAAAGCGTCGCTATGCGAACGGCTCCGCCTTCCCGACGACCGCGTCGCGGTGAAGGCCCGCACCAACGAAGGGCTCGACGCCGTGGGGCGCGGCGAAGCGATCGCGGTGCACTGCGTCGCCGTCGCGGCGCCGTTGCGGCGTCTCTAAGATTTCTTCGCGCCGCGCTTCGCCTCGATCAGCGCGACGAGCTCGCCTTCCTCGGGGAAGCGGCCCGTGGCGCGCCGATCGAAAAGCGTCTGACCGTCGACGTCGACGACGAACACTCCGCCCGATCCCTTGATCAGGCGCGGGACGATCTGAAACTCCGCCGAGATCTCCGCGGCCGCACGGGTCGCGTGGGGGAGGTAGTTTCACTGCGTGCAGTAAGTGATGGAGACGTTCATGACGCTGGGTTGTACGTCCGGCGGACTTCGGTGGAAGGCCTCGGAGGCCGCGAGGTCGGTTCGCGCCGGGACCTTGACGGAAGCCGCGCCCCGTCGCACACTCTCCGCACCCAGGCGGGTGTAACTCAGCTGGTAGAGTATCAGCTTCCCAAGCTGACTGTCGTGGGTTCGAATCCCATCACCCGCTCTCGCGCAGGCGCGCTCTCACGACGCGCCTGCGCGGCTTCGTTTCAGGGGGCTCGATGAGCGACGACGGGAACGCGGGCGGGTCGTGGGCGGATGCGCGCTGCACGCCGAGTCGGAAGGGGACGCCGCTCCTCGACGCCGACGCGAGGGCGCGCCTCGGACGGGAGCTGCCGGAGTGGCGCGTCGGAGCGTCGACGACGGGATCGACGCCGGACGAAGTCCTCGCGAGGACCTATCGCTTCGAGCGATACGCCGACGCGGCCGCTTTCGTCGCCGAGGTCGCGGCCCTCGCGGAGTCCGAGGACCATCATCCGGCGACGCTCCTGACCTACGACGCCGTGGTCGTCGAGTTGCGGACGCACGCGGCGGGCGGTCTCACGCGGAACGACGCGGTCCTTGCCGCGAAGATCGAGCGAACGGCGGCGAGGGCGCGAGGTCTGCGCCGCGGACGTTGAGCGGCGGAATCCGAGGGGCGTAGACCGTCGACTCCCGCGTTTCGGTGCGGCCCGCCCGGCGGTTCGGCCCGGGGCGCTTTGACGACCGCCCCGCGCGCATTACGCTCGTCCGCGACGCCCGCCGGCGCTCCCGCCGGTCGACCGTCCACGGAGCCCCCGATGAGACCGCTTTCCGCCCTGGCGACGATTCTCTCGGGAGCGCTCGCGGCCGCCGCGTCCGGTCAGTCGCAGACCGTCGCGTTCGTCGAAGACCCCAACCCCGCCGTCGGGATCGCCAACGTCATCCCGTTCAACCAGATCGGCGGCTACACGTCGATCCACGTCTATAAGGCCGACCTCCTGCACGCCGCGGGGGTCGCGCCGTTCAGCACGCTGCTCGACTTCGCGATCACGTCGTCGAGCGCGGGGACGTACTCGGCGCCTTCCGCGCAGGTGCAGGTCGGACATCTCGCCGACGACACGCCGCAACCCGGCGCGTGGACGTCGACGCTCGCGGCGCCGGTCGTCGTTCACGCCTCGACCGCGGGGCCGTACGCCTTCCCGTACGTCGCCAACGCGTGGATCTCGCTCCCCGGCTTCGGCGCGGCGGGGTTCGTCTGGGACGGCGTGCGCGACGTCGGCGTGCTGATCTCGACCGCCCCGGGCGCGACCGGCGGCTTCAGCGCGCGGCGCACGGACTTCCAGCCGCGGCTCGGCGTCAACGTCTTCGGCGCCGTGCTTCAGCCGCCCACGAGCACCGGCTTCTTCGCGTTGAAAGCGCGGCTGACGTTTTCGGGCGCACCGCCGCAGCCCAACACGCCCGAAGCCACGCTCACCCTGAACGGCGCCGGCGCGCTCACCGTCCACGGCGGCGACCTGCTGACGGTGGTCGTGTCCTCGACGACGCTCCTCAACCAGCCGTTCCTGATCCTCACGTCGTCGACGATCTCCGGCGCGCACTATCAGTTCACCGGCCAGACGTTCGACCTCGGCAACCCCGCGCTCAACTTCCTCGACGTATTCGCGATCACTCCCGGCGGCGTCGTGCCTTTGACGTCGGCGCAGCCGATCGGCGCGCTCGACGGCGGAGGCCAGTTCGTCTACACGTCGACGCTCGCCTGCGGCTTCTGGTCGCCGCGCACCTACTTCCAGGCGCTCATCTCCGACGCCGCGCCGCCGGACTTCGTGCGCATCACCGGCGTCGCGTCGATCGCGATGAAGCCCGGATGCCGGCGCGTCGCGGCGGGAGCATTCCCGATCGCCGTCCCCGACGGCGGCCCCGGCGTCGTCTTCTCCGTGACGGTTCCCGCGGGCTCGGTCGTCGCCGATCTCGACGTACGGCTGGGCGTCGACCACGCCGACTTCGGCCAGCTGCACGCGACGCTGACCGCGCCGGGAGGGCCGACCGTCGTCCTGCTCGACGGCGTTCCCGCCGATCCCAGCGATCTCGCGGGCCTCTACCGTTTTTCCGACGAAGGCGCCTCCACCCTCGACGCAAGCGCCCTCGCGTCGACGACCACGCTGCTTCCCGGGCGCTACCGACCCGACGGACTCCTTTCGGCCTTCGACGGCCTCAACCCGGCGGGCACGTGGACGCTGACGGTGACCGACGTCGTCCCTGGTACGCAGGGTTCGGTCTTCGAAGCGTCGCTGGTTTTCGACGGCGCGGAGTGACTCCGGCGAGGGGCGGTCTCGGCGGAACGCGAGGGAGGCCGCGCCGCGCGCGGGGAGGCGTCGGCCGGGCTCGCCCTCTCCGGTAGGATCCCGGCGCGCCGCGGGGACGCCCGCGGTCGGAGTTCCCCCCATGAAGCGTCGCCTCCTCGGGACCGCGGTCTGCGCCGCCGCCCTCGCGTTCGCCGGATTCGCTCAATCTCCTTACGTCCTTCTCACCGTCGACGGCGGCCAGGGAGGCGAAGCGCTCGCCTCGCAGTTCTCGCTCGCGGGCCTCGGGGACGTCGACGGCGACGGCGTGCCCGACGTCGCCGCCGGATCGCCGAGCTGGGCCGCGCCGCATCCCACCATTCCCGGCGCGACGGTCTCGGGCGTCGGTCGCGCCGGCGTGTATTCCGGCGCGAACGGCTCGCCGATCCTGACGGTGCTCGGCACGTACAACCTGCAGGCCCTCGGCAAGAGCGTGGCGAACGTCGGCGACCTCGACTTCGACGGCAGGAACGACGTGGCGATCGGCGCGCCGATGACGGGCCCGATCGTTCCGGGCGGCACGCCGCCGCCGTCGCAGGTGCAGGTGTGGTCGACCGGGACCCAGACGCTTCTGTTCACGATCAACGGCGGCGCGGGCGGCTTCGGCGGCGCCAACTTCGGGGCGTCGATCGCAGGCGTGGGCGACGTCGGGAGCGTCGTCGGAGGCGTGTACTCCGCGGCGCTCGACGGATACGCCGACATCCTCGTCGGCCGGCCGGACGCCGGCGAAGCCCTCATGTACTCGGGCGCGGACGGCGCGCTGATGTACGTGCTCAACGCGGCGGCGGTGAACGCCGGCCAACCCTCGACCGTGCTCTCGGCGTCGTCGGCGTTCGGCGCCTCGACCGCGGGCGTCGGAGACGTGAACGGCGACGGCGTGCCCGACTTCCTCGTCGGCGCCCGCAACAACCAGGTCGGCGGTTCCGTCGTGGTCAGCCCGAACACCTGGTGGGCGGGCGGCGCGTTCCTGTTCTCCGGATCCGGCGGCGCGCTCCTCGCGGCCTTCCAAGGCGCGACGGGCGACAACCTCGGCTTCGACGTGGCCGGCGTCGGCGACATGAACGCCGACGGCGTGCCCGACTTCGCGCTCGGAGCGAATCGCGCCGACGCGCCCTCGCTCCCGGCCCAGTCGGAGTCCGGCGCCGTCACGTTGATGTCGGGCGCGACGTGGACGCCGCTCTGGACCGTCTACGGCCTGCTGGTGAACGACAACTTCGGATACGCGCTCGACGGCGCCGGGGACGTGAACGGCGACGGCGCGCCCGACGTCGTCGTCGGCACGCCCACCACCGACGTCGGCGGCACGAACACCGGAAGCGCGACGATCCTCTCCGGCGTCGACGGCGCGCGGCTCGGCGACCTTCACGGCGACGCGGCGAGCGACCTCCGCGGCCGCTCGGTGTCGTGGGCGGGCGACGTGAACGGCGACGGCTTCGCCGACGTCGCGGTCGGCGCACCGAGCACCGACGTCAACGGGTCGGGCAGCGGCTCCTTCGTGCTCGCGTCCTTCGGCCCGTATCTCGGGGCGTGCGCCGCAGGCAACATCCCGGACGGGTTCGGCGGCGCGTTCGAGATGCTGCGCGTGAACGGGACCGGCGGCGGACTGCCGCGCCGCGTCGACGTCTTCGCGGGGCAGGGCTTCACGCTCACGTTCCAGCAGCCCCCGACGTTCGCCGCCGCCGCGCCGTACTACGCGTTCGGAATGATCGGGACGCCGGGCCCGGCCGACGCCGCCGACCCGGGCTTCGGGATCGGCACGCTCTGCTTCCTGCCGCCCGCGCTGAACCCGAGCGATCCGCGCCTCTTCCTGCTGGCGAACAGCCTCGCGCCCGCCGATCCGGCGGCGCTCCTCGCGGTCGCCGCCCCGGCGACCTGGGTCGTCCCGTTCGCGACGGGCGTGCCGTTCCCGCTTCAGGTGACGGTGCAGGCCGTCGCCGTCGACGGAGCGAACCTGCTGCGGTCGAACGCCGTCCTGCTGAACGTCCGGTGACCCGCGCGCCGCGCGCGGCGACGGACGCCGTCGCGTTCGTCGCCGAGGTCCGGCCGAAGCCGCACCGCGGCGGGTGGGTGCACGTGCCGCTGCCGGCCGCGGCGACGCGACTCCTCGGCGGCCGCCGCGCGGCGCCGGTGATCTTCGTCGCGGAAGGCCGCGCCTTCCGCACGACCGCTCTGCCCGACGGGGCGGGCGGGCTGTACGTCAACTTCAACCGGGAAATGCGCGACGCCGTCGGCCGCGGCGTCGGCGATCCGGTGGCGTGCGAGGTGCGGCCGGACCGCGCGCCCCGCGTCGTCGCGGCGCCGGACGACCTGGCCCGGGCCCTCCGCCGGCACGCCGCGGCGAGCGCGGGCTTCGAGGCGATGCCGCCGTCTCACCGCCGGCACCTCGTCGCCTATCTCGAAGAGGCGAAGGCGGACGCCACGCGGCGCCGCCGTGTGGAGAAGTGCGTCGCCTCGTGCGTGCGGTTCGCCGAGGAGCGGGCCGCGCGCTCGGAGCGGCGCGGGGCGGCGAAGCCGCCGACGGGCGGCGCCGCGTCGCGCGCGAAGCCGGACGCCCGCGGGCGCTGACGGCGGCGCCGCGCGGGCGACCGCTCACGTCCCCTCGAGCATCTCCTTGAGCCGACCGAGCTTCACGTTCCAGTCGGTCTTCGCGCGCTCGACCTCGGCCGCGTCGGCCAGCTTGGTGTGCTGCAGCGAGACGTAGCTCTTGGTCGGCCCCTTGGCGTAGAGGTTCGCGTCGACGTGCGTGCGGCCGTCCGACCAGGTGATGCGAAGCGACTTCGGCGCCGTCGCCTTGCGCACGGTGATCGGCTCGCCGAGCCAACGGGTGCGCAGCTTGGGGTCGTAGAAGGCGCGGAAGAGATCGCCTACCGGGGCGTCGAACGTTTTGGACGCGCTCGCCTGCCACCCGTTGGCCGTTTCGCCCTTCTGGCGCAGGCCGCGCGCGCGCTCGTACCCGACGGTGACCATCTGGCTCCACCAGTCGCCCGCGCCATGGGACGCGGTGAGCACGGCGATCTCGGCGTGCTCCTTCAGGGCGCAACCCGCCTGGTCGAGCAGGTGCATCCACTCGTCCCAGCCGCGGCCGGTCGCGCGGCGCACGGCGCCGTCGCCCGCGCCCCATTCCTTGCCGTAGTCGTCTTCGCGAAGCGGGAATTCAGGCGTCTTGGCCGGCGCCTTGGCGCGGGCCGGAACCGCAGGCTTGGCGACGATCGAGGCGGTGCACCCGTTGAGCGACGCCTTCTCGGAGGCGCGCGACGCGACCGGCTTCGCGGGCGCCTTGGTCGCGGTCTTCCGCGCGGTCGCGGCGGGCGCTTTGCGCGAAGCGGCCGCGCCGGCGGCGGGCGCCTTCGTCGTCGACTTTCGCGCGGAACTCTTGGACCTCATCGTCTGGGCTCCGTCGGATCGGGCGTGAGTGTAGCGGACCGGGCGCGGGGACGCCCTTGCGAAACGACGGGGAGGCGCGGGTTTTCGCGGCGTCGGCCGCGGATTCCGACGGGGCGACGCGACGACGCCGAGGTCGTCGCGCCGGGGAGGGCCGTCGGACCGCGCCGGCGTCGCTCAGTACCGGTAGGCGTCGGGCTTGTAGGGGCCGTCCTTCGGGACGCCGAGGTAGCTCGACTGCTTCTCGGTGAGCGTGGTGAGCTTGACCCCCAGCTTGGCGAGGTGGAGGCGCGCCACCTCCTCGTCGAGCTTCTTCGGCAGCACGTGGACGCCGACGGGGAACGGGTCGTTCGACTGACGACGCTCCCACAGGGCGAGCTGCGCGAGCACCTGGTTGGTGAACGAGTTCGACATGACGAACGACGGATGCCCGGTGGCGCACCCGAGGTTCATGAGCCGACCGCGCGCAAGAAGGACGATCGAGCGCCCGTTGGGCAGGTGGAAGCGGTCGACCTGCGGCTTGATGTTCTCCTCGGTCACGCCCTTCGTCGTCTCGAGCCACTTGACGTCGATCTCGGTGTCGAAGTGGCCGATGTTGCAGACGATGGCGTTTTCTTTCATCGCCATCAGGTGGGCGCCGGTCACGACGTCGACGCAGCCGGTGGCCGTCACGAAGATGTCGCCCATCGGCGCGGCGATCTCCATGGTGGTCACCTCGTAGCCTTCCATCGCGGCCTGCAGCGCGCAGATGGGATCGATTTCGGTGACGAGCACGCGCGCGCCGAGGCCCTTCATCGACTGGGCGCAGCCCTTGCCGACGTCGCCGTAGCCCGCCACGACGACCACCTTGCCCGCCACCATGACGCCGGTGGCGCGCTTCAACCCGTCGGCCAGCGACTCGCGGCAACCGTAGAGGTTGTCGAACTTCGACTTGGTGACCGAGTCGTTGACGTTGATCGCCGGGACCTTCAGGGCGCCGCGCGCGAACTCGACGTAGAGGCGATGCACGCCGGTCGTCGTCTCCTCCGACACGCCGACGATGTCCTTGAGCAGGTGCGGGAACTTCTCATGCACCATCCACGTGAGGTCGCCGCCGTCGTCGAGGAGGATGTTCGGGCCCTTCCCGCCGTCGAACTTCAGCGTCTGCTCGACGCACCAGTCGTACTCCTCGAGGGTCTCGCCCTTCCAGGCGAACACCGGGATGCCGCGCGCCGCGATCGCCGCCGCCGCCGCGTCTTCGGTGGAGTAGATGTTGCACGACGACCAGCGGACCTCCGCCCCCAGCTCGACCAGCGTCTCGATGAGGATCGCCGTCTCGGTGGTCATGTGCAGGCAGCCTGCGATACGCGCGCCCTTGAGCGGCTTCTTCGGCCCGTACTTGGCGCGCAGGGCGAGGAGGCCCGGCATTTCCGGCTCGGAAAGACGGATGTCCTGCCGGCCGGCGTCGGCCAACTCGATGTTCGCGACCTTGTAGTCCGTGAACTGGGCTACGGGACTCATTCGGGGGCTCCAGAGGCGGGGGCGCGCGCGACGCTTCGAGGAGTCGACGCCTGCGGCGCGGAAGCCGACAACTGTACCCTCCGGCGACGCCGGGGCAACGCGTTCGACGTGCGTCGGCGCGCGTCCTGGTCGAAAAAAAAACGCCCTGTTGCGTCCGTCGGCTGACGGTCTCCGACCGCCGCGTTAGGACCCCGCCATGACCGACCGCGACGGCATCGGCCCCCGCGACATCGCGCGCATCCTGGAGGTCGTCGACCGCCTCGGCATCCATCGCGAAGCCGTGCGCGTGCCGCTCGACGCCGAAGGGGACGGCCGCCTCGCCGTGGAGGACCGGCGCCTCGTGATCGTCGCCCCCGCCCGCGGCTCCTTCGACGACTTCGTGCGCAGCCTCGAGACGCGGATCCCGGAGACGCCGGGCGTCGCCTCGTTGAAGCGCGCCTGATCGACGCCGCCCCCGCGCGCCGATCCGGCTCCGGTCACATCCGGACGTCGTCGACCGGCTCGTCGCCGAAGACGATGCCCACGCCGCGCGCCGCCTGCACGAGGTCGCAGTCGGGATCGATCGTCCGGCAGCCCTGCACGACCTCCGACAGCGGCGCGTCGGAGATGCGACCGTCGCGCAGCGCGACCATCCGTCCCCAACGCCCGGTGCGCGCCAGCTCCACGGCGTGGTGCCCGAACCGCGTGGCGAGGATGCGGTCGTACGCCGTCGGCGTTCCGCCGCGGAGCAGGTGGCCGAGAACGGTGTAGCGCGTGTCGACGCCGGTGCGACGCGCCAGCTCCTCCGCCACGAAGCGCCCGACGCCGCCCAGCGTCGTCGACGCGCCCCCCGACACCGACTGCGTCAGCGCAGCGCCGCCGACCGGCGCCGCGCCTTCGGCCACGACGATGATCGAAAACCCGCGCCGACGGATGCGGCGTCGCGTGACCTTCGCTTCGATCGCCTCGAACCGGAACGGGATCTCGGGGATGAGCACCGCGTCGGCGCCGCCCGCGAGGCCGGACGCGAGAGCGATCCACCCCGCGTGACGCCCCATCACCTCGACCACCATCACCCGGTCGTGCGCTTCGGCGGTCGTGTGCAGGCGATCGACGGCGTCCGTCGCATAGGCGACGGCGGTGTCGAACCCGAACGTCGCCTCGGTCGCTTTGATGTCGTTGTCGATCGTCTTCGGCACGCCGACCACCTTGAGCCCGTGCCGCTCGGCGAGGCGCGCGCAGATCGCCTGGGTGCCGTCGCCGCCGACCGCGATCAACCCTTCGCAGCCGAGGGCCGCGAGGCCCTTGACCACCTCGGCGCTGACGTCGCTCCGGGCGCCGTGGTCGTCCTTGTAGTCGAAGGGATCTCCGGAGTTGGTGGTGCCGAGGATCGTGCCGCCGCGCCGGAGGATCCCGCGGACGTCGTCGCGCCCGAGCTCCCGCACGCCCGGCGGCGTCGTGAACAGGCCGTCGAAGGAGTTCTCGAGGCCGAGCACGCGCCACCCGAGGACGCTGACGCCGCGCTTCACCACCGCGCGGATGACGGCGTTCAGGCCGGGCGCGTCGCCGCCGCCCGTCATCAGGGCGATCGTCTTCGTCGGCGTCGTCACGGCAGTTCGCCGAAGGGGCGGATGCGGCGGCGATGGACGTCGGCCGCCGCGGGCCCTTGCGTCGCGCGGATCAGTTCGAGCACGTCGGCTTCGAACGCGGCGAGCTCCGGCGGACGCTTGCCGTCGCCGAACACGAGGATGCGCCAACCGCCGTCGACGAACGCGCCGACGCGCTCGAAATCGCAGGCGATGTTCCCGAGGAAGCGCTTCTTCCGCGGGCCGTAATCGAGGGCTTCGAGCGCGGTCTTCATGCGCAGCAGGAGCTCGGGCGCGGCCGTCGCCGGGTACAGCCGGTCGCGCCCGAACATGACGGCGCCCTCCGCGTCGAATCGCACGTAGAAGTCGCCCTCGACGCACGACCGCACCTCGTAGCCGCAGCGTAGCCCGGTCGCGTCGGGGTCGTGCGGCGGCACGAGCAGCGGGAACGTCGCGGCGCGGGCGCCGAGCGCGGTCTTCACCTGATCGAGCGCGGCGCGGAGCCCGGCGAGGTCGAGGGGCGGCGAACCGGCGGCGAAGAGCGTTCCGCCGCAGGCCTCGTTCAGGAACGCCGCCGCCGCGTCGCGCGCCTGGGCGCCGACGTCGACGTCGAAGAACTTCCGGTCGAGCGAGAGGTCGCGGACCACGTAGGGGAGGCCGTCGACGTGGCCGAGCGTCCACAACGCCTTCGCAGCTTCGAGGCGCACCGGCGCTTCTTCGTCGTCACACAGCGCGCGAACGAGCGTTTCGTGGCGCGTCGCCTTCAGCGCGGCGAGGCCGCGCGCCGCCGCGGCGCGCATCCGCCAGACCGACGCGTTCGCCGCGGCGACGAACTCCGGCTCGGCGCGCGCGTACGCATGATCGGCGAGCGCTTCGAGCGCCTGCGGCTTCCAGCGGAAGTCGGGCTTCCGCAAAAGGGCCAGCAACGCCTCCGACACCTCGCGGTGCCGGACGGCGCCCGTCGCCCGGACGCCGTCGAAGCTGAAGCGCGCGACCGGCGGCGCGAGCAACGCCTTGGCGAGGGCGGGGCCCGCGACGTCGAGCCGGGCCGCGATCCACTCCGAGGCCTGGCGGCGCGTCGCGATGCGGTCGCCGAGGAGCGCTTCGGCCGCGCTCTCGGGCGTCGGCGCCGCCCGCGTCTCGGCCGCCGTCGCGGGCCGCGTCTCCTGGGCGCGCACCGCGGCCGGGAAGGCGGCGGCGAGCAGCGCGGCGAGGAGCGGGAGCGACGCGAGCCTCGGGCCCGCGCCCGGCGTCATTGGATGGTTTCCGACCACGTCACGACGCAGCCGTCCCGGTTTTCCGCCGCCATCTCGAGCGTCTTGCCGCGCGAGGCCTCGGCCAGCTGGATGGTCACCGTCTCGCCGCTCGACTGCACCTCGCCGTTCCACACCTCTTCGCCTCCGGCGGTCACCACCAGCTTCACCGGCAGCGACGCCGAGGTGACCGTGAAGGAGTAGGGCGCGCCGGCCTTCGACCCGCCCGGGTTTTCGAGGGCGAGGTCGCAGCGTCCGGCGGCGAGCAGGGCGGCGATGAGGACGAAGACGCGCATGCGACCGGAAGTGTACGTACGCGGTCCGCCCCTCGCCACCGGGATGCGGCGCGGAGGACGGTACGATGCGCGCGTCCATGACCGCACCACGTCGAACGGCGCGTCCGGGCGGCGCGCCCCCGCAGGCCGCCGCGTCGTCCGCCGCCGCCGATGCCGCGCGGCAGACGGTGCTCATCGAAGGGCTCGAGCGCGACGGTCGCGGCAAGGCGGTCCGCAACGGTCGGGCGGTGCTGCTGCCGCAGGCCTACCCGGGCGAAGCGGTCGCGTTCCGGACCGACGTCTCGACGCTCGGCGCGCTTCAGGGCCGCCCGCTGAAGGTGCTGAAGGCGTCGCCCGACCGCGTGCCCCATCCCTGCACCCACGAGTTTCATTGCACGGGGTGCCCGCTTCTCTCGTACCGCCCCGAGGCGGAAGGCCGGTTCAAGACCGGGCTGGTGCGGAAAGCCGCGGCGGGGATCCCCTCGACCGGGCAGGACCCGGTGCGACCTCTGATCGCGTCGCCCGCGCCCTTCGGGTACCGCCACTACGGCAAGCAGCACTTCGCCCGCCGCGACGGCCGCGTGGTTCTCGGCTCGTACGTGCAGGGGACGCACCGCGTCGCCGACAACCGCGGCTGCCCGGTGCTGGCGCCGGCGCTCGCGGCGACGTTCGACCGGCTCGCCGATCTGGTCTCGCAGGCCGGCCTTCCGCTGCACGCGCCAGAGGGCGAGCGCGGCCTGCGACACGCCGTCGCGCGCCACTCGAAGGCGACCGGCCGCATTCAGCTGGTCCTCGCCACGTCGGAGCCGGAAGGCGTCCGGGCGGAGGCGTTCGTCGGCGGCCTCGCCGCCGAACTTCCCGTCGTGGAGTCGGCGTTCCTGCTCGTTCAGCAGGGCGAGGGGAACTTCCTCCTCGAAGGCGATCCGAAGCCGATCTTCGGCCCGCCCGAGCTGGAGGAGACCCTGCTCGGGAAGCGGTTCCTCATCGGCCCGAAGTCGTTCTTCCAGATCAACCCGTGGGGCGCGGAGACGTTGTTCACCCGTGCCGCGGAAGCCGCCGGAACGGGCGACGTCGTTCTCGAGCTGTTCAGCGGCGTCGGCGCGCTCACGCTCAAGCTCGCCGACGGGTTCCGCCGCGTCGTCGCGGCCGAGGCCTCGGCCGAGGCCGCCGACTGCGCGCGGCGCAACGCGGCCCGCAACGGCGCGGCGCATGTCGAGGTGCGCACCGCGCGCGCCGAAGAGGCCGCCGCGACCCTTCTGCGCGAGATCTCGCCGGAGGCGGTGGTCGTCGACCCTCCCCGGAAAGGGCTGGGCCCGCAGCTCGCCGGGCTCCTCGCGGCCTCGTCGGCGAAGACGATCGTGCTGCTCTCCTGCGATCCGCAGGCCCTCCAGCGCGACGCGACCGCCCTCGCGGCCGGAGGTCGACGTCTCGACCTCGTGCAGCCCGTCGACCAGTTCCCGCGGACCGCGCACGTCGAAACCGTCGCCCGGTTCACGTGATCGAAACGGCCCGGGGACGAAAAGCGACCGCGCTTTCGTTCGTTAGACCGCGACGGAGACCGCCGCCCGCGGTTTCCGTACACTGCTCCGTCCGAGTCCGCCGTCCGCCCCTCGGCCGTTCCCCTGAGCCCGATGTCACCCAAACGTCCTCCCGTTCGCGTGTTGCGGATCGTCGCCGTGCTGGCGGCGACCGGGCTCGGATGCCGGTCGCCCGAGGCCGAGCTGGCGAAGGCCGACGCCGAGGCGACGGGGATCCTCCATGAGAAGCAGCGGGCGGCGTTCGGCGAGACGCGCCCGTTCGACGTGCGCACCCCCGCCGACCGGGTCCGCGACCTGACCGTCGACGGCGCCGACGGTCTCGCGACCCGCCCGACCGCGTTGGCGCTCGATCTCCGCAGCACGCTCCAGCTCGCCGCCAGGAACTCGCGCGAATTCCAGGACCGCAAGGAGCGCCTTTACGCGGCGGCGCTCCAGCTGATCCGGGAGCGCGAGCGGTTCCGGCCGTCGCCCTTCTTCCGCCTCGGCGGCGGCGCGACGGTCGACGACGGCGAGCTGTCCGTCGACGGCGACGCGGAGCTCGGCGTGACGAAAGTGCTCGAGCGGGGCGGCACGTTCGCGCTGAGCGTCGGCGGGAACTTCCTGCGCTTCGTGACGTCGCCCACGGCGGAGAACGCCGCGTCGTTCCTCAACCTCGTCGTCTCGCTGCCGCTGCTACGCGGCGCCGGGGAGCTCGTCGCGCTGGAGAGCCTCCGCCAGGAGGAGCGCAACGTCGTCTACGCGCTCCGCGAGTTCGAACGCTTCAAGCAGACGTTCGCCGTGCGCGTCGCGACGGAGTACCTCCGCCTGCTCGCGTCGTCGATGCAGGTCGACAACGAGATCCGCAACCTGGAGAACGTGTCCGAGGCGCGACGCCGCAACGAAGCGCTGGCCGAGGCGCAGCGGCTCACGCAGATCGAAGTCGACCAGGCGCGGCAGGACGAGCTGCGCGCGCGGAACCGCGTGCTGGTGCAGCGCAACAACTTTCAGGAGCAGCTCGACCGCTTCAAGCAGACGCTCGGCGTGCCGGTCGACCTCTCGACGACGGTCGACGTCGCCGACCTCGACGCGTTGCGCGAGCTGCTCGCGCTGCCCTTCGAGCGCGACGACCGCGCGTCGATCGCGCGGGCGCTCGAGCTGCGGCTGGACCTCCAGAACGTGCGAGATCAGACGGTCGACGCCGAGCGCCGGGTGCGCATCGCCGAAGATCTGCTGCTTCCGGATCTGACTCTCGCGCTCGGCGCGACGCCGACGTCGGACGCGAACAAGCCTCTCAAGCTCGACCTCGGCGACGGCCGCTACACGGCCGGTTTCGAGGCCGACCTCGGTCTCGACCGCGACCTCGAGCGCGTCGCGTTGCGACAGGCGCATCTCGACCTGTCGTCGGCGCGTCGCGCGGTCGAAGACCTCGAAGACGCGGTCAAGGCCGACGTGCGGTCGGCGCTCCGCACCGTGGCCGAGCGCCGCGAGACCTACGACATCCAGCGCGCCGCGGTCGAAGTCGCCGTGCGCCGGCGGGAATCGGTGATCGAGTTCCGCAACCGCGGCGACGCGTCGACGCGCGACCTCCTCGAAGCGCAGGAGGCGCTGGTCGACGCGGAGAACGCGCTGGCCGAGGCGCTGGTGGAATACCGCGTCGCCTACCTCGAGTTTTATCGCGACACCGGCGCCCTCGTGGTGCGCCCGGAAGGACTGGACCATGCGACGAGCGACGCGCTCCTGGATGCGCCTTAACCTCGGCGCCGCGGCGGCGGCGTTCGCCCTCGCCGGCTGCGGCGGCAAGATCGAAGACGCCGCGTCGCGACCGGCGACGGCCGCGGTCTCCCGCGGGCCGATGCGGATCACCGTGACCGAAGGCGGCTCGCTCGCATCGGCGAAGCCGGTGACGGTCTCGTCGCAGATGGAAGGCCGCGCGACCATCATCTACCTCGTACCCGAAGGTCAGGCGGTCAAGGAAGGCGACGTCATCGTCCGCCTCGACGCCGCCGAGCTGAAGGAGAAGGTGAACCGCCAGGAGATCGAGGCCGAGCAGTCCGCCGCGTCCGCCGACGCCGCGAAGAAGGCGCACGAGATCCAGCTTTCGCAGAACGACTCCGACGAGAAGGACGCCGAGCTGAAGGCGAAGCTCGCCGAGCTCGACTACCAGAAGTACCTGCACGGCGACTTCCCCGAGCAGCTCCTGCAGATGGAGTCGGACAAGAAGATCGCGGAGGAGGAGCTGAAGCGCGCCGAGGACCGTTACGCCTGGAGCAAACGCCTCTACGAGAAGTCCTTCATCACCAAGACCGAGCTCGAGGCCGACGAGCTGTCGGCCACGAAGGCGAAGCTCAAGATCCAGCTGGCCGAGAAGGCGCTCGACGTGCTCAACAAATACGAGCGCGACAAGCAGGAGCAGAAGCTCAAGGCCGAATACGACCAGGCCGTCGCCGAGCTGGGCCGCGTCCGGAAGCGCGCCGAAGCGGAGGCGAAGAAGACCGAAACCGACATGCGCACGAAGGCGCGCACCGCCGACCTCGCGCAGTCGCGCCTCGCCGACATGAAGGCGCAGCTGGAGAAGAGCGTCATCCTCGCGCCGTCGTCGGGCTTCGTCGTGTACCAGCGCCAGGATCGCGGGCGCATGGGCACCGAGCCGATGGCCGAAGGCAAGCAGGTGTTCGAGCGCGAGGTGATCCTGCAGATCCCCGACACGCGCTTCATGCTGGTCGACGTCGACATCCACGAGTCGCTGGTGAAGAAGGTGCGCCCCGGCCAGAAGGCGACGGTGCGCATCGACGCCATCTCGGGGCGCGTCTTCGAAGGCGTCGTCACGCGCGTGTCGCAGGTCCCGTCCACCGCGAATTCGTGGATGAACCCCGACCTCAAGACGTATCCGACGCAGGTGGAGATCGCGGGCTCGGTGGAGGAGCTGAAGCCGGGCATGAACGCGCAGGTCGAAATCCAGGTCGCGGAGCTTCAGGACGCGGTCCAGGCCCCCATCCAGGCGGTGCACGAAGTCGGCGGGAAGGCGTTCGCGTACGTCGACGAGGGCGGGAAGCCCGCGCTGCGCCCGGTCGAGATCGGCATGAACAACGGGCGCAACGTGCACGTCGTCGGCGGGCTGAAGGAAGGGGAGCGCGTCTTCCTCGCCGCGCCGCCTGGCGCGCCGGCGCTGCCCGAAATCGAGCCGACGCCGGTCGTCGCCGCGGCCGAGACGCCGCCCGCGCCCGCCG
>DASPNK010000348.1:0-4383 GCA_035626575.1 Planctomycetota bacterium
GGAGCGCGGCGAGAAGCCCGTCCTGATTCTTCTGGAGGCTGTGGCGGCCGACGTGGAGGACGCGGCGCTTCCCGGGGAACCGCGCGTCGAAGCGCGCCTGTTCGGCGGCGTCGACGCCGGGGCGGAACACCGCGAGGTCGACGCGGTTGCAGAACGGCGCGATGCGCGCGGGGTCGGCGCCGCGCGAGCGCAGCATCTTCCCGCACGCCGCGCTGACCGGCAGCCAGAGGTCGGCCGGCGGCAGCTCGCCCTCGAAGCGCTTCGGGTCGACGTCGTGGACCGACACCACGAACGGCGTTCCGGCGGGGACGTGGCGCGCCACGAGGCGGGCCGCGGGCAGGTCGTAGGCGCGCACGACGTCCACCCCGAGCTCGGCGCAACGCCGCGCGAACGCGGCGGGCGGCGTCGGGAGGATCTCGACGCCGTAGAGCGTCCGCTCGATCTTCTCGTGCGGCGAGAGGCACACCACGCGGTCGAAGGCGCCCGCCGGGTTGAAGTACCCGGCCAGATCGGGGTAGCCCGCGTCGACGTAGGCCTGCAGGGGGTCGTTCGGGACGATCGCCAGCGTCGCGCCGCGCGACGCCGCGGCCGGAGCGGGCGCCGTGGCGGGGACGGAGGTCTCGGCCTTCGCCGCGCGGTCCTTCCGCGGCGCGGGCGGTTGCCGCTTCCGACCGACGGTGACGAGCAGGTAGCCCTGGCCCATCGACTCCAGTTCGGCGCGGTCCAACGAGCGATACCAGTCCTGAAGCGTCTTCCGGAACGGCTCGGCGGAGGTCCCGCGCAGGAACTCCAGCGCGTGCTCCGGCGCCACGGTGATCTCTTCGACGTCCACGAGGCCCGCGGCTTCGAAGGCCGGGCGCAGCGTGGCGAACGGCGCCTCGCGGCCCCACGCCCAGACGCCGGCCCGCTCCTGGAGCGACTTGCCGAGGCGATAGGGAAGCGACGCCGCGTTGGGCGCGAGGCACAACACGGTGCGGCGGGAGACGCGCGCCGACTCGCGCACGACGGCGCCGAGATCGGCCGGCTCGAAGTGCTCGAGCAGCCCCGACGACCACACGACGTCGAACGCGCCGTCGGGGAAGGGGAGGCGCCGCGTCACGTCGCCTTCGACGAAGGCGCCGTCGAGGCGCGCTTCGCGGAAGACGGCGCGGGAGAGTTCGAGGGAGGCCGCGCTGAAGTCGAACAGCGTCGGCTTGCGCCCTTCGCGGGCGAGGTGCGCCGACAGCTCCCCCGTGCCGCTGCCGAGCTCGAGCACGCGATCGCCTCGTTCGGCGACGTCGAGCACCGCCGAGAACCAGGCGGGCGCGCGACCGGCCCGGACGCGGGCCGCGATCTCCGTCGCCGACTCGCCGCCCGCGATGGCGGCGTGCCACGCGTCGGGTTCGAGGTTGGACGTCGTCGTCCCGGTCGCGTCCCGCGCCGGCGCCGGAGCCTCGCGTGCTCCTCCGACGGGCCGCGGTTCGGCCCGCGTCGCCTTCGGCGCGGTCGCGGAGACGGCGGCGGCCGGGCGGGCGGAGACGGCCGACGCCGTCGCGAGCGGCCGCGCGTCGAGGGCGTCCAGCTCGAACTTGGCGACCCAGCTCGGCTCCTCGGTCGCGAAGTAGTCCGCGCCGGGGCCGTAGCTTCCGTAGAACCCGCCGGACGGGTTCCGGAACATCTCCGCCGCTTCGATCGCACGACGCGCCCGCGCCTCGTCGCCGAGGCGGCGCCACACCAGCGCGCACTGGAACTGGCCCGGCATGCACGTCCAGGCCGCGTCGTGGTACGCCGGGACGAGACCGACGTCCTGCTGCAGCTCGGCCACCTGTTTCATCCCGTGCGCGGCCAGTTCGCCCGCGCCCAGTTCGACCAGGGCCTCCATCACGTACGCGAAGAGATGCGTCAGCTGGTTGTCGCGGCGGAAGTCGGCGATCACCGCGTTCCGCGCGTACCAGTCCATCGAGCGCGCGACGAACGTCCGCCACCGGGTCTCGCCCAACGCGTCCGACGCCGCGAGCATCCCGGGCAGGACGTAGAGGTGCACGGCTTCGGAGATGGTCCCGCGCCGCCCGAGCGACCATTCGGAGCCCTTCGGAACCGCGAGGCGGCCTTCAGGCGTCGCCGAGGCGACGATCCAGTCGCACGCGCGCCGGAGCGGGGCTTCGACCTCGGGCAGATAGGGCAGCGCGGCGACGAAGCCGCGCACGACCTGGCCGGTGTCGAAGGCGTAGGCCTCGCGACCCGACGGATCGGCGAAGGCGCCGTCCGGCCGCTGCACGGCGATCAGCCGCCGCGCGTAGGAGAGCGCGAGCGCGTTCTCGCCGCGGCGCAGCAGCGTGGGGATGAGATAGCCGGTGACCTCGGGATACATCTCGCGGCGCCGCGACCCCACGCTCACACCGCCGCCCGGCGCCCCGTGCGCCTTGATCCAGTCGAGGGCGCGGCGCCCCGTGCGACTTTCGGTCCGCATGTCCGTCTCCGCGGCGCCGCGGCCGCTCATCGCGCCGCCTCGGCGCACGCTTCGACCTCGGCCAGGGCGTCGACGACCCGCTCCGCCGCACGGCCGTCCCCGTACACGTCGACGGCGCGCGCCGCGCGGGCGAGCGCCTCGGGCGCGTCGAGCCACGTGAGCGCGGCGTCGACGATGCGCCGGCGGTCGTGGCCGACGAGCCGCGCCGCGCCCGCCTCGACGCCTTCCGGGCGTTCGGTGGCGTCGCGCAGCACGAGCACCGGGCGGCCGAGCGTGGGGCCCTCCTCCTGAACTCCGCCCGAGTCGCTGAGGGCGAACGTCGCGCGCTTCAGCGTCCCGATGAACCCGGCGTAATCGAGCGGTTCGAGGAGGTGCACGCGGTCCGTGCGGCCGAGATTCGCGATCACCGTGGGCGCGATCGCCGGGTTCGGGTGCAGCGGCCAGACGACGCGGACGTCGGGCCGCGCGTCGACGATCTCGCGCACCGCGGCGCAGATCTCCCTGAGCGGCGCCCCGAAGTTCTCGCGGCGATGGGCGGTGACGAGAAGCAGACGGTCGCCCGCGGGAAGGTCGGCGACCTCCTTCGGCGGCGTCGCGGCGGCGGCGGCGGGCGAGCGGAGCGCGTCGGTCACGGTGTTCCCGGTGACGACGACGCGGTCGCCGGGAACGCCTTCGCGCAGCAGGTTTCGGCGCGCGCGCTCGGTCGGCGCGCAGTGCAGCGCGGCGAGCGGCGCGATCAACCTGCGGTTCGCCTCTTCGGGGAAGGGCTGCGCGAGATCGCCGGTGCGGAGGCCCGCTTCGACGTGGCAGACCGGCACGCCGCGGTGGAACGCCGCGAGGGCGCAGGCGAACGCCGTGGAGGTGTCGCCCTGCACCACGACGCGGTCGGGCTTCTCCGCGAGCAGGGTCCGGTCGAACGCTTCGAGCAGCCGCGCGACGAGCGTCGACAGCGGCTGCCCCGGACGCATGACGCCCAGCTCGTGGTGCGGCGTCAGCTCGAACGTGCGCAGGAACGCGTCGAGCAGGGCGCGGTGCTGCCCGGTGGCGCAGATGCGGACGTCGAAACCGTCGCCGCGACGCCGGAGAGCGTCGACCACCGGAGCGAGCTTGACGGCCTCGGGACGCGTCCCGATCGCGAACAGGACCCTCATCGGCCCCTTTCCTTCGAGGCGAAGCCTCCTTCCCGCTATCGGACCGGGGCGCGCGGGAATTGAAGGCGCCCGCGAAAGAGGGCCGCCGCGGGCCGCGGGGATACACTCGCCCCGATGCCCTCCCGCGACCGGGATCCGGCGACCGCCGACGCCGACCGCACGTTCGTCAACGCCGGTCCGCCGACGCCTCCCGAGACGGCCGGGCCGCCCACGGCGACCGGGCCGGGCTCGGCGCCGGAAAGCGGGACCCGCTTCGGGTCCTACGTGCTTCTGGAGGAGCTGGGGCGCGGCGGGCAGGGCCGCGTCTACCTCGCGCACGACGCGCGGCTCAACCGCCGCGTCGCGCTCAAGGCGCTCAACGCCGGGTTCGCCGCCGATCCCCGGGCCCGGCTTCGCTTCGAACGCGAGGCGGCCGCGGCGGCGCGGCTGAACCACCCCGGGGTGTGCACGGTCTACGAAGCGGGCGTCGTCGACGGCACGCCTTTCATCGCCATGCGCCTCGTCGCCGGCGAGAGCCTCGCCGATCGCATCGCCCGCAGGCGGGCGGCCGCGGAGTCCGCCGAAGGGCGGCTCGCCGAAGGCGCGTCGGGCGCCCGGCGCCGGGCCGACCTCTTCGCCGAGTGCGGCGTGATCGAGCAGGCGGCGCGCGCGCTGCACGCGGCGCACGAGGCGGGCCTCGTCCACCGCGACGTGAAGCCGGGCAACATCATGGTCGAGCCCGACGGCCGGCCGGTGGTGCTCGACTTCGGCCTCGCGCAGGACGACCTGTCGCCGACCGGTGCG
>DASPNK010000349.1:0-4239 GCA_035626575.1 Planctomycetota bacterium
GCCAGCACATCGACCGAGCTCGCGCCCGGAGGGAGTCTTTCCACGACGATGACGCCGCATGGCGTCGCCGGCGCCACGATCCGTTCGACGCCCGCCGGCGCTTGGAATCGACGCGTCAAGGCGCCCTCCACGACGGTGAACACGACGTTCGACGATTCCGCGACGACGACGACCTTCGTCGGCGGCGCGGTCGACGCGTGGAAGACCTCGACAGGCTCGCCGTCGACCTCCGCCGAGACGTGCGCCGCCTGCGCGAAGAAGCGGTTGGGGCCTTCGCCGAGCTCGAGTTCCACGCGGCGGGTCGGCGGCAGCCGAAGCGCGACGGCGGGCGGGCCGGACGGATCGACCGCGTTCTTCCCGATCCGCCGCACGCCGACGGCCGACGGGTCCACCGTCGCGGACGCGCGCGCGGCGCCTCGCGCGGCGGCGATCATGATCGGGCCGGCGCCGGCGGTCAGCCTCCACCGACCCTCGGCGACCTGCGGAGGCTGCGCGGTCGTCTCGCCGCGCGTCGCGGTCACGACGACCCGCGACGCCAGGTCGTCGAAGGCGTCACGCACTTCGATCAGGACGTCGTAGTCGGGCGGCGCGGGCGGCGCGATCACGTCGCGTGTTTCGCCCGGCTCCAGCGGCGCGACGTCGATCGGCGGGCCGTACTGGCCGAGGCGCGTCGGCGACGCGCCGACGACGACGCCGTCGCGGTCGACGACCTCCGACCCGTCGACGCGCAGCCGCAGCGCGACGCCGGGACGCAGGTTCGCGAAGACGGCGGGAGCGCCGTCGCGAAACTCCGTCCGCGCCGTACGCGCCGACGGCCCGAGGTCCGGGCGATCGAAGAACGGCGCGTCGGCTTCGAGGTACGCGGCGCCCTGCGGCGCGCCGGGCGCGCCGAGCACGCGCAGGGCGGCCGACTTCAGCAGCATGACGTCGACCGTCGGAGGATCGGCCTGCGGCCCGCCTCCCGGCTGCGGGAAATCCTCCCAGGCGTAACCCGGCGCCGTGGCGCGCCAGAACGCATCGCCGGGCGCCGTGCGGCACAGGAACTCGCCGGGGGCCGCGCGGGGCCGCGGACGCCCGCGCCTCGGGTTGAAGACCAGCGTCGAGCCCGCGTTCGGCGCCTTCGTCGGGGCGATCTCTGAGGCCGGGATCGGAACGCCGCGATCGTCCGACACGCGGACGACGAACCATCGCACGTTCAAGCGGAGGTCGCCGAGGTCGAAGATCTCCGGCCGCGAAGGCGCCGCACGCTCGACCTCGCCGCGTTCGAGCGGCGAGGCGTCGGCGTACACCCGCAGTTCCGGCTCGGCGTCGTCCCGCGCGCGCGGCCGGGCCGCGCGCGGGTCGCGGAACGAGATCCTGCCTTCGGAGTCGGACGACGCCTGGTCGACCGGACGGAACGCCGCAGGGTCGTCGGGATCGTCGGCGCCCGTGAACACCCATGCCAACGCACAAGGCACGCCGGGAACCGGCGCCCCGTCCTCGTCGATCACACGCCCGAAGAGGAGCGGTCGCGACGCGACGCGCAACGTCGCGCGGCCGCCGATGCGCAGGCGCAGGACGGAGAGGTGCGATGCGTGGACGGCGCCGACCGCGGGCGGGTCGGCGACAAGGTCTCCGTCCGCGCGCTCCACGGCCCACCGCCACGCGCGGCGCCCCTCGAAGCGTGCACTCTCGATCACGGTCAGCCACGCGACGTCGCCGACGAGGCCCTCGAAGCGCACGTCGCCGTTCGCGTCGGTCTCGCCGTGCAGGCCTCGATCGGCGGGGTCCCCGTCGCGACACCCGATCAAGAGCCCGGGGACGGGGGCGCCCGCGGCGTCGACGACCTTCACGCGCACCCTGTCCGACGCCGCGACGCCGTCGACGAACGGGGACGAAGCCGGCGCCCCGCCGGCGTCGATGCGCTCCGGCGGCGCGACGACGTCGTCAGTCCTCCGCGCGCCCGCGCCGTCCTCGTCGGCGGCCGTCGGAGTTTCCGTGGCCGATGCCGAATCACGCAGCAGGATTCCGCCCGCGACGGCCGCGCCCACGACGACGGCGACGACAACCACCGTCGCGGCCGCGCCCGTCCATGCGACTCCGGCTCTCATTCCGGCGGCATCATAGGACGGTCTCGGCGCTCGGCGTACGACGCCGCTGCCCTGTTCCTCAGAACGCCACGACGACGGTGCTGCCTTCGACGATCTCGACCGGGCGCGGCGGCAGGAGACTCATCCAACCGCCGTCTTCCGGCTCACGGAAGCGGAGCGTCGCGACGAAGGATCCTTGCGCCAACGGCAATGGCGGGAGCGTGCGAAGCAGAGACCCGTCGCGGGGAGGAAGTTCCTCGTGATGCACCACTTCCCCGGTTCCCGCACGCCGCACTTCGAGGAGCCCCGGGAGGCCCTTGGGGATCGGTGAGACCGCCTCGAAGCGCGCCCAGCCGTGCGGCGGCGTTTCCACGTAGACACGCTCCGTCCCCGGCGGCGCCGTGTGTCGCGACGTGCGGCCGCAGGCATCAAGTACGAACGTCAGGGCGTCGTCGACGCCCACGTGCGTCACGGCGTAGAACCAGCCGTCCTCGAACGAAGAGTGGACTTCGACCGCCCGATCCCCGACCGACGCCGTCGCCCAGACGCCGCCGGCGCCCGCGGGCATCCGAAGCGCGAGGTAGGCGCGTCGCGTCTTCGGCATCGTGATCACGACGGAGTCGACGTCGATCGCGGCGGAGGCCTCGGCGGCGACGCCGACCCAGCGCGCCCGGAGCGTGACCGGCGCGACCGGGACCGCGGCGACGAATTCCGGGCCGCACGAGGCGCCGTCGACGTGCTCGCCTGCGACGAAGAGCGCGACCTCGGCGCCTGCGGCGAGCGCGCCGTCGTGCGCCACGACTCGAACGGCGAGCGGACGTCGCGGACCCGGAGGTCGTAATCCGATCCGTCGCGTCTCCCCGGGAGCGAGAGGCGCCATCTCCAAGGTCGGTCCCCACGACGGGCCCATGAGTCGGTCGCACGGGAAGCCGAGGCCGCGGAGCCCGTCCTGGACCCGTGCGCGATCGACGCGGATGCGCAGCGGAACGCCCGCGCGAACCGTCAGGCTGTCGTCGTCTCGCGCGCCGACCCACACGTTCTCGACGGTCGCGCCGTCGTCGACTTCATACACGAGAACCGTCGGCGACCGCGCGAAGCGGAGCGCCGCACGCGTCGCATTGAGCGTCAACGGCACGACGCGCGGCGCGGACGCCGAGCCGCCCCCCGCCGACGTCGCTTCCGCATACCCCCCCGCGTCGTCCGTCGCCGTCACGCGCCATCGTCCCCGTCCTACGCAGAAGAGGAATTCTCCTGTAGGTTCGAACTTCGCCGACGGGTCCGAGATCCAACCCGGCGCTTCATCAAACGGTATGTCGGCGGCGCCCGACTCGCGGCCCGAGGATGGCGCGACGCTTTCGATGCTCGCCTCGAGGACCGCGCCGCTTGCGGGAAGGCCCGACGGAGTCCGAACGCGGACGAGGATCCAGCCTTCGGCCACTACGATGATGTCGCCGAGGTCGACGTCGTCCGTGGGAACTCCGTCGCGCCGGACGTTCGTCACATGACCCTCGTTCGGCGAGAACACATCAAGTCCCCAGACAGCGACGTACTCATTGAAGCTCGGGGGGAACCCGACCGAAAACCGACCGTCGAGGGCCGTAACTCCCGCTCCCCACGAATCCTCATCCAGCGGCTCCTGACCTGCGCGTCCGAACCGCAGATTGACGACGGCTCCCGGCACCGGATCGCCGGCGGCATCCACCACCCTTCCCGACACGTGCATCGCTTTTCGAAGCACGACGTTTACCGTCGCATCGCCCTCCTCGGGCATCTCCACGCAGACTTCGCGACGGACTCCTGCGTCCGTTTTCACGTGAGCCGAGCGCCGGACGCCGCGACCGGCGTCGATGAATTCTCGAAGCGTCAGGGTCGAATCGCGGCCCGGCGCGCGCACGATGGCGAAGCCGTCGGCGTCCGTGCGGTGCTCGCCGCCGTACGTCTGGAACATCACGTCGGCGCCCGGCGCCCCGTCGTCCCAACGGACTCGCACACCAAGACGACGGCACGGCGCCACGCACTGTGCTTCGCCCCCCGCAATGACGGCAGGTCGGGACCTTGTCCTCCACCGGCCGCGCCAGCGCCACCGCCAGCAGTCCCACCGCCAGCATCCGCAGCCCCAAGAGCGCCCACCGCTTCACCCGATGCGCCAGCAGATCGTTCTTCCCCGACT
>DASPNK010000350.1:0-5682 GCA_035626575.1 Planctomycetota bacterium
GAAGACGTGCGAGAGGGTCGGAGGTCATCGCGCTCGCGCCGCCCCCTTACGACGCGGCCGCGCCCTCCGCGATCAGCGCCCCGGCCAGCCGGACGTAGTCGTCCTCGACGTTGTAGGGCGCACCGGAGATCCGCACCGACCACCCGGCGCCGTCGGGCGTCGCCATGAACGGGACCTCGATCCGCCGCCGCTCCCACAGGCGCACCTGCATGGGGTGGAGATAGAGCGGCGGCTCCGGCGACGCCGGGGGCCCGGCGGGCAGCGGGATCGCCGCCAGGGCGCCGATCATGGAAACCGGCGACGGCGGCGCGACGCCGAGGGCGGCGCACAGGAGGTCGCGCGCCGCGAGCGTCGTCGCACGGAGGCGATCGCGGAGGGCGATCACGCCTCCCGGCACGAGGTCGCCGAGGAAACGCAGCGCGTCGGGCACGCAGAGCCAGGGCGTCGGATCGCACGTGCCGGTCCAGTCGAAGAGCAGGCGGAAACGGTCGCGATCGGTCCGCGGGGAGTTGAGGCCGTGGCTGACCGACAGCGGACGGATGCGTTCGCGCCGGTCGGCGCGGACGTGCAGGAAGGCGGCGCCCTTCGGCGCGCAGACCCACTTGTGGAGGTTGCCGGCGTAGTAGGCGGCGCCGAGGTCGTCGAGGTCGAGCGGGACCATGCCGGGCGCGTGGGCGCCGTCGACCAGCACGTCGACGCCCGCCTGCTGCAGCGTGCGCACGAGGCGGGCGATCGGCCACACGAGCCCCGTCTGGCTGGTGACGTGGTCGACGACCGCGAGCTTCGTGCGCGTCGAGACGCGCTCGAGGAAGGCGTCGACCACCTGGTCTTCGGAGGCCGTCGGAAACGGCACGTTCGCGACGACGAGCGCGGCCCCCGCCCTTTCGGCGACGTCGCGCGCGGCGTTGTTGCAGGCGTTGTAGCCGTGGTCGCTGACGAGGATCTCCTCGCCGGGCTCGAACGGGAGCGCGCGCAGGACGGCGCTGACCGCGTGGCTCGCGTTCACCTGGAACGCGAGGTCGTCGGGACGCGCGCCGAGGAACGGCGCCAGCGCGAACCGCGCCGCGTCGAGCAGCGGTTCGACCTCGCGGCCGAGAAAGAGCACCGGTTGCCGCTCCATCCGCGCGCGCCACCCGGCCTGGCGCTCGAGCACCGCCGCCGGGCAGGCGCCGAACGACCCGTGGTTAAGGAAGACGACGTCGGGATCGAGCGTCCAGCGCGCCTTCACGCCGGGAATCGGCGGAGGAAACGGATGTCCCATCGCGCCGCCGTTCTAACCGGAGGGTCCGACATGGATGCGCGCGGCGCGCGCCGGTCGTCGCGGTGCGCTATGAACTGCCGAAGCCTCGCGCGAGAACCCGTATGCCTTCACGTCGTCGAGATTTCACGCTTCTCGCCGGATGCCTCCTGCTCGCGTTCGTCCCGGCGACGACCGGCTTCCTCATCCGTCCGGACGCCTGGTACTTCGACGAACTGAAGAAGCCCGCGTGGACGCCGCCGCCGTGGATCTTCGGTCCGGCATGGACGCTGCTTTACGCACTTCAGGGCGTCGCGCTGTGGCGCGTGCTCCGCGCAGGCCCCTTCACGGCCACGTTCCCCGCCCTGATGGCCTTCGGCGCGCAGTGGATTCTCAACGCGCTCTGGACGCCGTTGTTCTTCGGGGCGCGGCGCGTCGATCTCGCGTTGATCGACGTCGTGCTTCTGGCGGCGGCGATCGCGTTCACGATCCGGCGCTTCGCCCCGTTCTCCCGCGCCGCCGCCTGGATGCTCGCGCCGTACCTGGCGTGGACCCTGTTCGCCGCGGCGCTCAACGGGGCGATCTTCGCGATGAACGGGTGACCTCGGGAGGCGACGCGGCGGCGCCGCGCGCCGGCGGACCCCGCGCCTTTCGACTCACCCGCCGGTTTCGAAACCGGGATACAGCGTCATTCCGCCGTCGATGTAAAGCGTGGTCCCCGTGACGTAGTCGGCGGCGTCGGACGCCAGCCAGACGGCGGCCTGCCCGATGTCGGCGGGCTCGCCGATCCGCTTGTAGGGGACCAGGCGCATCAGGTCGGCGTAGGCCTCGGGCGTCGACCAGGCCGCGGTGTTGATCGGCGTGCGGATCGCGCCCGGCCCGATGGAGTTCACGCGGATGCGGTAGGGCGCGCACTCCTGCGCGATGCTCTTCATCATCAGCATCACGCCGCCTTTCGACGCGGCGTAGTTGACGTGGCCCGCCCACGGGATGACCTCGTGCACCGAGCTGATGCAGAGGATCTTCCCCGCCGAGCACGAGACCTCCGGGCGCACGCCGCGCCGCTTGAACTCGCGGATCGCTTCGCGCGCGCAGAGGAACTGTCCGGTGAGGTTGACGCCGAGGACGCGGTTCCATTGCGCCAGCGTCATCGCCTCGAACGGCGCGTCCGCCTGGAGGCCGGCGTTGTTCACCAGGATGTCGATCGTCCCGAACTCGGCGAACATCCGGCGGTACATCGCCAGCACGTCGTCCTCTTGCGAGACGTCCGCCTTGACGGCGATCGCGCGCGACCCGCAGCGTCGGATCTCGCGGCACACGGCTTCGGCCGCCTCGGGATCGGCGACGTAGTTGACGACGACGTCCGCGCCGGCGTGCCCGAGGGCGACCGCGACGCCGCGGCCGATCCCCGAGTTCGCGCCGGTGACCAGCGCCTTCTGGCCCTTCAGCGTCTTCACGATCGAGCACGCGGGCATCACGACTTCGGGCAGCGGTTCGGCGAGCGGGGCGTGGGGCCGGTTCATCGCGGATCTCCTGTGCGCCGTCGGATGCCGCGCGCGTCGCGGCGTTTCGTGCTGCGTCCGCCGCGCGCGGCGCCGACCCCCGCCGAAACCGCGCGTCGGCGCCGGCATCCGAGCGTTCGTGCGCGAACGGAGCGGCCGACGCAGGCCGCGCGCTCTCGCCGGCTTTTCCCGCTCGGGACGCGCTCCCGGGCCGTACTCGGAGCAGTCCCATGAAGAACGTGAACTCCCGCCGCGTCTCCAAGCTCGCCCTCGGCGCCGCCGTCGCGGGCATCCTGTCCGGCGCGTCGATGATCGGCGGCTGCGGCTCGAAGGACGCCGCCCGCGCCGACGCGAACGGCTGCGGCGGCCCGAACGGCTGCGGCGGCGCGAAGAAGGAAGGCGCCAAGGCCGAAGCCAACGGGTGCAACGGGCCGAACGGCTGCAACGGCGCGCACCAGGAGGCGCCGAAGGCGGGCGCGAACGGGTGCAACGGTCCCAACGGCTGCAAGGCCGAGATGAAGAAGAAGGGCTGAGCCGCCGAGAGCCCGCCGTGCCGAATCGCTGGAACCTCCCCGACCCGGGGCTCGGCCTCGGCCTCCGCGCGCCGCACGTCGCCGACCTGCTCGCGCGCGAACCCGAGGTCGGGTTCCTCGAGCTGCTGACGGAGAACCACCTCGACGTCGGAAGCCGCCGCACGGCGGCGACCGACGCCGTCGCGGCGCGGTTCCCCGTCGTGCTTCACGGGGTGTCGATGAACCTCGGTTCCGTCGACCCGCTCGACGGCGCGTACCTCGCCAAGGTGCGAGACCTCGCGCGGCGGACGGGCGCGCTGTGGGTTTCCGACCACCTCTGCTTCACCGGCGTCGCCGGGCTCAACACGCACGACCTCCTTCCGCTTCCCCTCACCGAAGCGTGCCTCCGGCACGTGGCGGGCCGCGTCCGCGCCGCGCAGGACGTGCTCGGCGCGCCGCTGCTCCTGGAGAACCCGTCGACCTACGTCGCCTACCGCGCGTCGACGATGTCGGAGCCGGAGTTCCTGGGCCGGCTCGCCGAGGACGCCGATTGTGCGCTGCTCGTCGACGTCAACAACGTCTATGTGAGCGCGAAGAACCACGCATTCGACCCCGAGGCGTACGTCGACGCGCTCCCCGCGGATCGCGTCGTGCAGGTCCACCTCGCAGGCCATCACGACGCCGGCACGCATCTGATCGACACGCACGACGCGCCGGTGATCGACGACGTCTGGCGCCTCTACGCGCGGCTCGTCGCCCGCACCGGACCCGTCGCGACCATGATCGAGCGGGACGATCGCATTCCTCCGCTCGACGCGCTGCTGGCCGAGCTTCGAAGAGCGGCGCCGACGCTCGACGCCGCGCGCGGCGCCGCGGAGCCCTCCCGTGCGTGACTTCGCCGCGATCCAACGCTGGATGACGCGGGTCGCGACGCACGACGGCGACGTCGCCGACGCGGTGCGCGCGGCCGCGTCCGGCGCCGCCGCGGGCGTTTCGGCGGACGACGTCGTTCTTCCGTCGGCCGCCCTCTCCGCCCTCGAACGCGTGGGCGTCTATCACGGCATGTACTCGCTGCGTCTCGAACGCGTGCTGGCCGCCGACTACCCGGCGACGCGCGAGCTTCTGGGCGACGCGGCCTTCGCGCGCCTCGCCCGCGCGTACGCGACCGAGCGCCCCTCGCGCAGTTTCACGCTCGAGGTCTTCGGACGCGCGCTGCCGGCGTTTCTCGTCGAAAGCGACGTCGTGTCCGATCCGCGCCTCCGCGCGGCGGCCGCAGACCTCGCACGGTTCGAACGCCTGGTCGACGCCGCGCGCGCCGCCCTCGACGCGCCTCCCCTCGCCGCCGACGCGCTCGCGGACGTCCCGCAGGACGCCTGGGCCGACCTGCGGTTCGCTCCGCGGGCCGGCGCGCAGCGGGGCGTGTTCGACCACGACGTCGTCGCGGCGTGGAACGCCTGGCGCGACGACCGTCCGGTCCGTCGGCCGGCGCGGCGGCGCCTCGACGTCGTGGTCTTCCGGAATCGGGGAGCGACGACGGCGCTGCGACTCCGGGGCGTCGAGCGCCGCCTCTTCGACGCCCTGGCGTCGGGACGGACTCTCGGCGCCGCGCTTTCCGCCGCCGCGGCGTCCGCCGACGCCGTGCGCGCCGCCTTCGCGAGGCTCTTCGCCGCCGGAGTCTTCGGCGCGGTCGCGGATCGCTGAGCGCCCTTGGAAACGCCGCGGCGCGCGCGGCATCCGAACGGCGGACAGGAGACCGCCATGCAGATCGCCGCCCTCCATCGACCCGCCGTCCGCTTCCTCGACCGCGCCGCCGAACCGCTGCGCCGCGCCGCCCCCGTCGTGATCCGCGCGACGCTCGGCCACGGGTTCCTGACGACCGGGCTCGGCAAGCTCCGCAACTTCGACGCGACGGTCGCGTTCTTCGCATCGCTCGGGATTCCCGCTCCCGCGGCGAACGCGGGCTTCGTCGGCGCGCTGGAGCTGGTCGGAGGCGCCGCGCTGATCGTCGGGTTCGCCGTACGACCGTTCGCCGCGCTCCTCGCGACGACGCTCGTCGTCGCCCTCGCGACGCACGACGGGCGCGCGCTCGCCGAAAGCGGCGCGCCGCTCACCGTGGGCGCGTTCGTGTTCCTGCTGCTGTCCGCCCTGGTCTTCGCCTACGGCGCCGGCCCGCTTTCGGTCGACGCCCGCCTCGCGCAACGCGCCGCCGCCTGAAAGGCCGTCCCATGAACGCCCCGCATCCGACCTTCCCGACCCGCGCCGAAGCGCGCCGCCCCTGGTCGATCGTCCTCGCCGGCGGCTCCGGCGAACGGCTCCGCGCCTTCACCGAAAGCCGCTTCGGGCGGCCCCTTCCGAAGCAGTACTGCACGTTCACCGGTTCGCGGTCGCTCTTCGAGCACACGCTCGACCGCGCGGCGCGGCTCTCCGGCCC
>DASPNK010000351.1:0-2130 GCA_035626575.1 Planctomycetota bacterium
CGGACACGTTCGCGCCGGTGAAGATCCAGGCCTTCGCCAGAGCGGTTCCCACGCGGCGCGGAAGGCGCTGCGTGCCGCCGAGCCCGGGATAGATCCCGATGCCGGTCTCGGGGAAGCCGAACGATCCCTTCGGGGTGACGAGCACGTAGTCGCAGGCCAGCGCCAATTCGGAGCCGCCGCCGAGGGACAGCCCGTCGACGAGGGCGATCACCGGTTGCCGGGCGCGACCGAACTTGAGCAGCGTCCCGTGGCCCTTGCGCGTGAAGGCGACGATCTCGTCGATCTTCTTCGCCTCGATGCGTTTCACGAAGTAGCGGATGTCCGCGCCCGCGATGAACGCCTTGCCTTTGCCGGCGACGACGATCGCGTCGACGTCCGGCCGCGCGGCGACGGCGTCGAATGCGGCGTCGAGCTGCGCCGTCACCTCTTCGTTCAGCGCGTTCAACGCGTCCGGGCGGTTGATCGAGAGCGTCGCGATCCGGTCCTCGACCACGGTTTCGACGAGGCGGAACGTGAACGGCGCGGCGCGCCCGGAGAGGAGCTTCGGCACGGCGACGCCGTGCGGCTTGCCGACGAACGCCGCCAGCTCCGCGGCGCGAGCGACGCCGACGCGGTTCATCAGCTCGAACGGGCCCTTCGGCCATCTCAGCCCGACGCGGGCGCCGATGTCGACGTCTTCGACGGCGCCGACGCCCTCTTCGACGAGGCACGCCGCGACGAGGAACGTCACGCCGAGAAGGCGGTCGACCACCAAGGACTTCTTCGCCGCGGTCGCCTCGCCTTCGAGCGGCCAGAGCGCACGGGCCTCCACCTGCGCGCGCAGTCGCGGCGACGGCGCGTACAACGGCCCGAGCTCGCGCCCGAGCGTCGACGCCGCGTGCAGCGCGATCGGCACGCCGGTGACGTTCATCAGCTCGAACGGGCCCATGCCGACGCCGAACGCCTCTTTGGCGGCGGCCTCGATCGTCGGGATGTCGGCGAGCCCTTCGTCGAGCACGCGCACCGCTTCGTTGAGCCACGGCACGAAGTAGCGGTTGACGACGAAGCCCGGCGCGTCCGCGCATCGGATGGCGGTCTTCGAGATCGCGTCCTGGATCGCCTGCGCCTTCGCGAGCGCCGCCTTCGACGTCGACGCCGTGGGGATGATCTCCACCAGGCGGTTCTTCGCCGGGTGATAGAAGTAATGCAACCCGACGACGCGCTCGGGGTGCGGCGTGACGGCGGCGAGATCCCGCACGTAGAAGGACGACGTGTTCGAGCCGAGGACGCAGTCGGGGCGCGTCGCGGCGCCGAGCCGGCGGAAGACGTCCTTCTTGACCTCGAGGTCCTCGAACACCGCTTCGACGACCAGCTCGGCTTCCTTCAGCGACGACCAATCGACCGTCTTCACCACGCGACCGAGGATCGCGTCCGCCTGCTCGGGCCGGAAGATCTTCCGCGCCACGCCTTCGTCGAGGGTCTTGCGGATGCCGGCGATCCCGCGCTCCAGCTGCGCCTCGTTGAGGTCGACCAGCAGGACGCGGAACCCCTCGGTCGCCATCTTCTGGGCGATGCCGGAGCCCATGTTTCCGGCCCCGACGACGGCGAGCGTGCGCGCTTCAGACATGGACGGCTCCGGGTCGCGCGCGGCGTCGCGCCGCGCGGACGGGCACTCTCCGGCGACCTTCGGCGGCGTTCAAGACGCGCGGCGGGTCGACGCCGCGCGCGGCCCGTCAGAAGCCGAGCGTGACGAACAGTCCGTCGCTGAGCGCGAGCCCGAGGGGCGCGGCGCCGTCGAGCACGACCGCCTGGAAGGCGAGTCCGAGCCCCGCGAGGCCGCAGGACGGCGGAAGCGGGACCGACGTCCCCCAGCCGCCGGTCCCGTCGACCACGAACGGCGCGAAGAGCTGCAGCGTCGCCAGGTCGAGCGCGACGACGCACCCCGCGCCGAGGACGAGCGGCGTCGGCGACGGGAGGGCGAAGAACAGCGCGCCGTTCGCGCCGACGGCGGCGTTCGCCACCGCGAGCGACGCCGTGCCGCCGAGGACCGGCGACGAGGCGGCGAGCGTCGGGACGAGCGCGCCGCCGCAACCCGTCGTCAGCGAAACGACGGACGCGGCCGCGCCGAAGGCGACGACGAAGTCGTCGTAC
>DASPNK010000352.1:0-8485 GCA_035626575.1 Planctomycetota bacterium
GACGGCGCGACGTGTTTCGAAGCCCGGCTCGACGCGCCGCCCGCGCGCTTCTTCACCGCCGCGTGGGACGGCGGCGACCGCCGCCTCCTCGTCGCCCTGCCTCGGAAGAGCGCCGAGATCCGCGTCTACGACGCCGCGCAACCGGACGCGCCTCCGCGGACGCTCGACGCCGGCGGCGAGATCCGCAACGTCGCGCTCGCCGGTCGCGCCGGCAGGCGACCGCCGGACGTCGCCGTGCTGCTGCAGTCCGGCGCGCTGCGGATCTTCGCGACCGACGGAGCGCTGCGCTGGGAGCGCACGGCGCCGGACGCGCGCTATGCCGGCGTGCGCGCCGTCGACCTCGACGCCGACGGCGTCGCCGAGATCATGGCGTGGGTCGACGCGGGAGGCGCGCTCGACGTGTTCGACGCGGGCGGAACCGCGGTCGCCCGCGTCGCCCCGCCCCCGCGCTTCCGCGGCGGAGAGCATCAGGCGGGGGATTTCGACGGCGATCGACGCCGCGAGATCGTCTTCCTCAAAGAGGAGGCGCCGAAGGGCGGTCCGAAGCGCACTCACGTCGCGCTGTTCGCGGCGCCCTTCGGCGCGCCGCTGTGGCAGCGGACCTTCGACGGCGGCGGCCGACGCACGACGACCGGCGACGTCGACGCCGACGGGGCCGCCGACCTGGCGTTGCTTTTCGACGACGGGCGTCTCGTCGCGCTCGGCGGCGACGGCGTGCTGCGGTGGACGACGTCGGCGCCCGTCCCCTGCGAAACGCTGCGCGGCGTCGACCTCGACCGCGACGGCGCGACCGAGCTGCTGACGCAACATCCGGGCGGCGTCCTTCGACTCTGGGCGCCGCCGCCGCGCGACGCGCGAGCGGCGAACCGCCGCCGCTTCGAGCAGGCGCTGGCGGCGGCGGAGCGCGGCGACGAGCGCGCGGCCGAAGCGGGGTTTCTCGCCGCCGGAACGACGTGGACGACGCTCGACGCCTTCCGGCTCGAGTCGTTGACGGATCGCCTCGCGCGCGCGGCCGAAACGTCCGCCGCCGCCCGTCGCGCGCTCGCGGCCCTGGAGGCCCGCGGGCGCTGAGCGCGCGCCGGCGCGCTCCCCGCGGTTCGGCGCGTCAGTTCAGCTCGGGGTCCTTCTTGAAGGTGACGCCGTCGAGCGTGATGCCGAGCATCAAGCCGCCTTCGGTGATCTGCCACACGTCGACCGGCTTGCGGAACGACGCCGCGCCGCTGGACGCGCCGCCGGTGTCGCCGATCTTCGCGGCGGCGTCGGCGCGCGCGTTGAACTCCCACGCGCCGTCGATGAACTTCTGCATGACGTCGCGGTCGTGGAACGCGAAGACGAGGTAGTAGTCCTTGGCGCCGAGGCCGAGGCCCAGCGCGCCGCCGCCCATCTGCATGTAGGTGCGCTTGCCGTCTTTCGCGTCGCGGACGACGCCGTAGCCGCCCGAGCCGCCGATGAAGAGGATCTGCGCGCCGAAGTTGCTGAACACCGCGTAGCCGCCGGGCGCCGACGCCACGACGTCGCGCGCGGCGAGCGAGTAGCGGTTCAGCGCGGCGAGGCCGTCGGCCTCCATGCGGAGGGCGCTCTCGCGCTTGGAGTCGACGGTGTCGCCGGCGGGCGAGGCGCACGCGACGCACAGCAGCGAGGCGGCGGCGAGCGGAACGAACCGACTTCGAAATCTCATGGCGAAGCGCTCCGGGTTGCGGGCTCGCGCATCCTACGCGGGGGACGCCGTCAGCCGACGACGGCGCGCAGCGAGCCGCCGGCGCGTTCGAGCCGCGCGGACGCCTCGGCGGCGTCGACGCCGCGCTTCAGCATCACGCAGGCGACGCGCACGTCGCCGCGCGCCTCCGCCAGCGCGCGTTCGACCGCCGCGGCGTCGGCGCCGGTGATCTGCGCGGTCAATCGCGCGGCGCGGGCGCGCAGCTTGGCGTTGCCGGCGACGACGCCGACCATCAGGTTTCCATAGACGCGGCCGAGGCGGATCATCACGCCGGTGGAGAGCTGGTTGAGCACCAGCTTCTGCGCGGTGCCCGCCTTCAACCGCGTCGATCCGGAGAGCGCCTCGGCGCCGGTGCGCGGGGCGATCGTCACGTCGGCGAGGGCGTGCAGCGGCGTCGGCGCGTCGCAGACGACGGCGACCGCGGCCGCGCCGCGGCGGCGCGCCTCGCCGAGCGCGCCGATCACGTAAGGCGTCCGACCGCTCGCGGCCACGCCGACGGCGACGTCCCGCGGGCCGAGCCCTTCCGACGCCGCGTCGGCGGCGCCCTGCGCGGCGTCGTCTTCGGCGCCTTCCGTCGCCTCGCGCAGCGCGCGGTCGCCGCCGGCGATGCGGGCGCGCACCAGTCCCGGCGGGACGCCGAACGTCGGAGGCAGCTCGGAGGCGTCGAGCACGGCGAGGCGCCCGCTGGTGCCGGCGCCGAACGAGACCCACGAGCCGCCGCCCCGCAAACGGGCGGCGATCAGGTCGATCGCCGCCGCGACCGCCTCAGCTTCGGCGGCGACGACGGCGGCGACGAGCGCGTCCTCCGCGTTGAGCGCGTCGACCAGCGCGCGGCTCGACAGCAGGTCGAGGTCGCGCGTGCGCGCCGACACGGACTCGGTGGACGGGAGCCCGGCGTCGCGGGGGGCTGCGGGATCGCTCATCGGCGCGCGCATCTTATGTCGGCGCCCGCGGCGCGCCGCGGGCCCGCGCTCACCGGTCGAGCTTCGTGAGCCGGAAGCCGTCGACGCGGAACCAGGCGCGCCCCTTCGCCGCACGCAGCTCGGCGATCAGTTCGACGTCGCGGGCCTCCTCCGTCACCTCGAACTCGATCTCCGACGTCTTGCCGAACACGCTCCCGAGGAACCCGTCGGGCCGCGCGCCGCCCGAGATCCGCACGCCCGCGCCGCGGTTCTCCGGCGCCTCGAGCGGCTCGACGTCCTCCGTCTGCACGCTCGCCTGAAACCGGTAGCGGCCTCGCGGCAGCAACACCGTCTTCCGCCAGCCCGCGATGCAGCTCCGACCAGGGCCCGCCTGCACGAGGTAGGCGCGTTCGCCGGCGAGCTTCACGTCGGCCAGCTTCGCGTCTTCGGATTCCGACGCCGGGCGCCACGGCGGGCCCAGGGCGACCGGCTTCTTCGCGACGAACGCCAGCGGCTTCGGCTCCGGTTGCGTCGCCTGCTCGCGGAGGCTTTTCGCCCGGGCGGCGATGCGGTCCTTCAGGCGCCGGGCGCGCCCTTCGTAGTCGCGGGCGACGTCGGGCCCCATCGCCGTCAGCGTCGGCTTGAGACGCGCGTGCAGCTCGTCGACGCGCGGATGCAGCTTCTCCGGCGCGAACAACGGCAACAGCTCGCCCACCCGCTTGCGGAAGAGCGCGCGCCACGTCGGGTTCTTCATCACCGCCGACGCGACGAGGCCGGACGGGCCGTCGAGGATCGGATGGTCGATCTCGGTCCACACCTGGTCCATGCCGTGCGGAAGGAAGTGCGCTTTGCGCGTCGACGGCTCGAAGTAGAGCCGGTAATTGTTCCGGTTGGCGGTGTAGCCGTCCCAGTGGGCGAGCATCAGCTCCATCGCCATGAAGGTGACGAAGGGCTTGATCTCGACCGTCTGCTCGAGCGACGCCCACCGACGCTTCACGTCGGGGTCCTGCGCGGCGGCGAGCAGCGCCTTCAGGTCGGCGCGGTCCTCCGGGCCCGACCCCGCGTCGCGCTCCAGCGCCGCGTCGACGTCCTGGCAGAAGCCGCCGTCGTAGAGGGCGCCGTCGGGCGCCTTGAACCAGCGCTTCAGGAACTCGCGGTCGAACCCTTCCTTCACCACGTAGAGGCCGACGTCGCGCCCGTTGAGCCGGACTCGAGCGTGCGTGCAGCGCGGAGCGGGGACGCCCGCCGCGCGCATCATCTCCCCCGCCAGCAACTCGTGCAGGTACGACTCGTCCTGCGCGGCGTTGTTGAGGTGGACCTTGCGGAGATCCTTGAAACGCCCCTGCTTGTCGGCCCGGTCGAAACGCAGCGTGAGGCCCGGCTTGTCGTCCCAGTCCCTGTAGGACCCGGCGGCGCCCTTCAGCTTCACGGCGGCGGCGTACAGCGTCTTCTCGTTCTCGCGGACGTCGGCCGGGTGATACGTGCGCGGCGCCTCCTTCAGGCGCTCCAGGTCCGCCGCCTTCAGGTCGATCTCGAGCCGCGGGACTTCGCCTTTGCGGAAGAAGGCGTCGGAGCGGTCCGGACCGCCGCCGCTGCCGTTCGGCGCGGTCTGCGCCGCGGCCAGCGCGGTCGCGACAAGCCACAAGCCGGCGGCGCGGAGGGCCGTGGAGGTCATGGGAGGAAGGTCGACGCGGTCACAGGTCGGCGAGCTCGACGTGCTGCACGCCGTCGAGCGCCTGCAGCTCGCGCAGGAGCGCGAGCGGGGCCGACGGATCGCGCAGGCGGACAGCGTAGCGCACGTCGACCGCCGCGCCCGCACGCGCGGTGGCCGCGCTCAGCAGGCGGCGACCGACGCCGAGGCGGTCGAGCACCGCGGCGACCGCGTCCTCGCCGCCGCGGCCGGCGCCGAGGCGCACCTCGACGCGCTTCTCCGGCCCCGAGTCTTCGCCGGCGCCGCCGCGCGCGCGGTCGAAGTCGCGGAGCAACCCGGCCGCGCCGCCGACGATCACGAGGCCGAGCAAGCCGACCTCGTAGTGCCCCGAGCCGCACGCCATGCCGACGACGACCGCGAAGATCACGAACGCCGTGTCGCGGGTGTCTTCCACCACGGTGCGGAACCGGACGATCGAAAGCGCGCCGACGAGGCTGAACGCGCGCGCGACGTTGTCGGCGATCACCAGCGTGGTCACCGCCACCAGCGCGGTGAGCAGCACCAGGGTGACCGACAGCGCGCGGTCGCGGCGCTCGCGGCGCGCGAGCCGGTAGACGAGCGCCACGGCGATTCCGGCGACCACGGCCAGAAGCAGCCTCGCGAACACGACCTGCGGCGCGTGCGACTCCGCGACGCCGAAGTCGCGCCACCAGTCAGGCATGCGACCCTCCGTCGCCCGCCGCGCCGCAGGCCTCCATCACGCGGCGGTATTTGGACACGCCGGACGCGGCGAGGGCCGTCTCCTCCACCAGCCGCTTGAACCGCGCGGGCATCGCCTCGCGGAACTTGAGCTCGCAGATCACCGACTCGGCGAGCACGTGCGTCGGCGTCGCCGGCTCGACGAGCGCCCACGCCGTCGACGGCCCGCCGCGCACCGTGCGGTCGAGCGTGAGGCGGATCGGCCCCGCGGCGTCGACGTCGAGGAACGCGGTGCGGCGGTAACCGACCGTGCAGGTGGGGCGGAAGCCGCCCGCCGCCGCCTCCTCGAAGAACCAGCTCGCGAGCCCCGCCGCGCCCGCGTCGGACGCCGCGTCGACCAACGCGGCGGCGGGCAGCGCCGAACGCCGCTTGCGGACCTTGTCGCCGCGACGCTCCTTGCGCTCGACGTAAAGCGTCCCGCCGTCGTCGTACTTCCGAACGCGGTACTTCCGACCCGCGAGGCCGGGCGCGCGGTGCAGGACGTCGAGCGCGGGCGTGTCGAGGTAGAGGGTCGTCGTGGGGTAGGCGCCGTCCGCGGCGGCGGCGCCGAAAGGGTCGCGACGCAGCGCGGCGGCGGCCCATGCTTCGACGCGGCGCGCGGTCGCCTCGTCGACGAGGAACTTCAACTCGTAGGCGACGGCGCCGTCGGCCTCGCCGCGGAGGACGGAGGGCGAAAGCAGCGCGTCGGGGTCGAGAGCGGCGCCCGTCGCGGGATCCGGCGGCGAAGGTGAAGGCACGGCGTAGGGCGGGTGAAGGAACGGCGGAGCGCGGAGAGGATACCGCCGCCGCCCGCCCGGAAGGCGCCGATCAGGCCCGAACCGCTTCGAGGGCGCTCATCATCCCGGCCTGGACCGCGCGCTGAAGCCGCCATCCGCCCCGCTTGAGCAGGCTTTCGTATTCGGCGGCGGTCCGCTCGCGGCCGCCGGTGAGTAGGAGCATGTTCAGGTCGAGGAGCGGCGTCATCGGGTCGGGGCGGTCGGCGTCGAGCGGCATCTCGACCACGAGAAGGCGCGCGTGGGGCAGGGCCGCGCGGGAGCAGTGCGTGAGCAGCGTGACGCAGCGCGCGTCGTCCCAGTCGTGGAGGATGTGCTTGAGGACGTAGAGGTCGCCGCCCGTGGGAACGTCGGCGAAGAAGTCGCCGGCGACGAACGCGACGCGGTCGGAGACGCCCGCGCGCGCCAGGTACGCCCCCGCGGCGGCGCCGAGCTGGGGCTGGTCGAACACGATGCCGCGCGTTTCGGGGTACTTCCGGAGCAGGGAGGCGAGCAGCGACCCGACGCCGCCGCCGACGTCGACCGCCAGGCGCGCCCAGGAGGCGTCGTAAACCTCGGCGAGCTCGTCCCCGAGGAGGCCGGTCATCTCGGCCATCGCCTTGGAGAAGATCTCGCCCTCCGGGCCGTGGTCGCGGTAGTAGGCCCAGATGTCGGCGCCGAGCGCGGCGTCGGTCTGCGTCTTCCCGGTGCGCGCGGCCTCTTCGAGGCGCTCCCACGGCCTCCAGTGTCCGGGCGACGCGATCATGATCGCGAGATTGCGCACCGACCCCGGCGCGCCCTCGCGCAAGGCCATGCCCGCTTCGGCGAGCGCGAAGGTGCGCGCGGGCGACTCGACGAGGATCCCGAGCGACGCGCCGGCGCGCAGCAGCCGGTAGAACGGATCGATCGCCGCGCCCGCGCTCTGCGCCAACGCCGCGACGTCGCGCGGGCCGTTCGCCAGCTGGTCGGCGACTCCGAAACGGGCGAGGGCGGCGACGACCTGCGTCCGCCACCCCCCCGTGACGTGGTCCATCACCCGACGCGTCCGCTCGCCCGCGGCGAGCGCTTCGTGTTCCTGCATGGCGACGCTCCGTCGCGGGGCGCGCGCGTCGCGGTCCGCCGCCCCCCGCTCATAGAAACCCGGCCCCGCGGCGGCCGGCGCCGCGGCGACGGACGATTCCGACGCATGCGAGGTTACGCCGGCGGCGCCGGCGGCGCGCGCCGTCAGAGCTCGAGAAGCGCGACGGTTTCGACGTGAGGCGTCCCGGGGAACTGATCCACCGGGACGGCGCGTTTCAGCGCGTATCCGAAGACGGCGAGGGCCTTGACGTCGCGCGCCAGGGAGCCGGGGTCGCAGGAGACCATCGCCAGCCTGGGGATGCGAAGCTGCGCCAGCCGCGCGAGCGTCGCGTCGCCCGCGCCGCCTCGGGGCGGGTTCACGATCGCCGCGTCGAAGACGTCGCGGCCCGGCTTGAAATCAGCCAGGAACTCGTCGACGGCGAGGTTCCGGATCTTCGCGCGCGGCCGGTCGGCGGCGTTGGTCTTGAAGTCGTTCACCGAGAATTCGTCGATCTCGGCGGCGATCACGTCGACGTCGTCGGACAGCGCGCCGAGGGTGAAGAGCCCGACGCCCGCGTAAAGGTCGATCACCTTCGCACCGCTTCCGGCGCCGAGCATCTCGCGCACCAGGGCGACCAGCTGTTCGGCGCCGTCGGTGTTCACCTGGAAGAACGACGGCGCGGTGATCCGGAACCGGCGCCCGGCGACCGTCTCATGGATCCACGGCATCCCCTTCGCCGGAATGATCCGCCCGCGGAAGGCGAGGGCGAGCGAGCCGCCGTGGCTCGCGACGTCGAGGCCGCGCGGCGGCTGCTTCACCCCGTGGAGGATGGTGAGTCGGTCGCCGGTGCGCACGCCCACGCGGAGCTCGACCGCCTCCGCGCCGGCGCACCGGCCGTCGAGCGCCGCGCGCAGCGCCTCGAGGGACGGGTGCAGAACCGAGCAGGAGTCGACCGCGAACTCCCTGCGGTGTTTCGCCTCGCGGCCTTCGCTGCGCGTGACGTAGGTGAGGCGGCCCCGCACGTCGACCCCGAACCGCGCGTGGTTGCGGTAGCCGAGGTCGGGGCCGGGGAGGCGGGTTTCCTCGACGAGCGCGCCGCTCAGGCCCGCGGTGCGCTCGAGCGCGTCCTGCACGAGAAGCCGCTTGATGCGGCCGGACGTCGGGCGATCGGCGTGCAGCAGCGAACATCCGCCGCAGCCGCCCGGCTTGTCGTGGGGGCACGGCGTGAGGCGACGCCCGACCGGCGTCAACACCTCCATCAGCGTCGCGCGGTCGAACGAGGCGCCGGTGCGGAACACCTTGTAGAGGACGGTCTCCCCCGGCAACGCGCCCGGAATGAAGACCACCTTCCCGTCGCGACGGGCGATGCCGTCGCCGGTCGAGGTCGTCCCGACGATCTCCCCCCGCACCAGTTCCGTCGCGTCGTTCATCGTGCTCGTCGTTTCGCGCCCCGCGGGCGAACGAGGACGATAGGCCGCCGGCCGGGCGAGGCAAGCGGCGCGACGCGGCGATCAGGTCAGCGGGCCGACGAACGTCCACGTCCCGTCGGGCGCGATCTCGAAGACGAGGACGCCGCAGTGGGGCGGGCCGCCGGAGAGAAAGACGGCCTTCTCGTCGCGGCGGGTGGCGTGGGCGACGAGGCAC
>DASPNK010000353.1:0-2534 GCA_035626575.1 Planctomycetota bacterium
CAATGGGCGCAGGCGGACGGCGGCGGCGCGGCGGACGCCGGCGCCGGGGAGGTCATGGTCGACGGGGCGAGCCGCGGGGGTCGCGGATCACCCGACCTCCTGCGCGAGGGCGGCCAGCAGGTAGACGACGACGTACCATGCGCCGAAGGCGAGGAACCCGAGCCACGCGAGCTTCATCAGCAGCGGCATGCGCCCGTGCCCGTAGCGGAAATCGTGAGGACGCTGGTCGTCGCCCGCCGTCTCGATCCCCTGCGGGTCGAGCGCGGGCTCAGCGGAAGTCGGCGCGGTCAAGGGACTCCTCCCGGGCGATAAGGTCGTATTTGGGGCGCTCGATGTCGGCGAAATGCCCCTTGAGGAAGGCGAAGCCGAGCAGCAGCGCGTAGCCGGCCGCCGTGAGGCCGTAGCTCACGAGGTGCGAGCCGCCGAAGTTGATCCCGTTTCCGTCCAGCCAGTCCTGGAGGAAGTTGTGGATCTTCACGCAGAAGCCGAGGCCTCCGCCGGCCATGAGCAGGACGAAGAACCCGAGCGTGACGCGGCGCGCGAGCGTGCGCCGGCGCCGCGCCTCGGGCGAGGCGTTTGGATCGATGCGGTCGAGGTCGCTCATGTCACGGCTCCGTGGGCGCGGTCCAGGTGCCGAGCCATTGCAGGTAGCTGATGAGGGCGAGGCCGTCGGCGGTGGGCGCGTGCGTCTCGGCGACGAAAAGGCGGCCCTTCTCCGCGACCAACGCCTCGGGAAGCGTCTCGGCGACGCGCTTCAGCGCCGCCTCGGCGTCGGCCTGGGTCGAATAGACGCCCGCGTAGCCGTACGACGTTTCGGGATCGAGACGGTTGCGCCGCGCGACGGCCGGGTCGATGCGCCGCTTCACCTGCCAGCCCTTCTTCAGGTACCAGGAGTAGCGCGGCATGATCGAGTCGGGCGAGACCGACTGCGGGTCGGCGAAGTGCGCGACGTGCCAGTCGTTCGAGCGCAACCCGCCTTCGTACGTCAGGTCGGGCCCGACGCGGCGCGTGCCCCACAGCACCGGGCGTTGCGCGGCGTTGTTGTCGTCTTCGGCGCGACGCACCGGGCCGAAGCGGATCTCTTCGTTCGCCACCGGGCGGACGTACTGCGAGTGGCAGTGGAAGCACGCCTCGGCGACGTAGCGGTCGCGGCCGCGCCGCACCGCGTCGGCGTACGCGGCGCGCCACGCGGCGTCGCTCTTCTCGAGCGTCGCGGCGTCGGGCGCCCGCGCGGCGACCTCTTCGTCGGTCAGCGCGTCTCTGCCGGTCGCGAAGGCGGCGACGAACTCGGCGGGGTACGCCTCCTTCAGCGCCTTGAAGTCGGGCGAGACGTCGCGGGTGATCTCCTCGAACGACGCCTCCTTGCGGCGCGCGTCGGTGATCAGCCACGGGTAGACGCCGGACAGGACGAACGACAGCGCGAAGCAGCCGAGGCCGCCGACGAGCAGGACGGGTTTCAGTCGGTCCATGGGCGATTCTCCGGCTCAGGCCGTCGCCGGGACGAGGTCGACCCGGTAGTCGTAGGGCTTCGGCGTGATCGCGGTCTTGTAGAGGTTCCACGCGAACAGAAGCTGCGCGGCCACCACCATCCCGCCCGCGAAGGTGCGGACGCTCCAGAAGGGCCCGAGCGTCCGGACGATGTCCATCCACGGGGCGAGAGCCTTCTGCATGAAGCCCATCACCAGGCCCGCGCTGAGCAGGTCGAGGAACATGATCAGCGTGCCCAGCGACGTGAGCCAGTAATGCCAGCCGTTCAGCTTGCGGCTGTACCACTCGTTCCCGGTCAGCCGCGGCCACAGCCAGTTCATCGCGCCGAGGATCCATTGCGCGAAGACGCCGAGCATCACCAGGTGCGCGTGTCCCGGCACCCAGTCGGTGAAGTGGATGATCTCCTGGAACGAGTGCGTGGTCTGGAACGCGCACTGCAGGCAGGTGAGGAAGTAGTAGAGCATCCCGGTGTAGAAAAACCGAAGCGGGAGGCTCTTGCGGAGCGCGTACCCGTTGCCCCACATGGTGGCGAAGAAGTTGACCACCACGGTGGTGACGACCAGCTCGACCGCCATGGTCGAAATGATCGCGCCGTATTCCACCGAGTCGGGGATCGTCGAGAGCAGGAAGTGGTGGACGCCGTTCAGCGGATAGAAGAACGCCAGCGCCCAGAAGCCGATCACCGAGAGCGCGTGGCTCCAGATCGGCTTGCGCAGGATGACGGGGACGAAGAAGTACATCAGGCCCCAGCCCATCGGCGTCACGAAGAGGCCGACGAGGTCGTGGATGAAGAGGCCCGCCGTCGCCGCGCCCGAGCTGCCGGGCATCGTCCATTCGGGGAGGACGTTGCCCATCACGTAGGTGAGGACCAGCCAGACGAAGCCGGCGCTGAAGTACCAGTTCGACACGTAGAGGCGCTTGTGCAGCGCGCGCACGATCGGCGTGAGGAACTGCCAGGCGACCAGAATCGCGCCGACGCCGATGAGCAGGTCGATCGGGACGTAATTCCACTCGAACGATCCCGGCTTGAAGCCGGTCGGCGTCTC
>DASPNK010000354.1:0-2941 GCA_035626575.1 Planctomycetota bacterium
GCCGTGGGGCAAAGCCCTGGGGCGATTGAACCAGGCGAAGGGGAGGATCGACGCGCGGCCGGCGACCGGGTCGAGGACGAAGGCCGCCTGCGGTTCGCGGAGCGGCGTGCGCGGCGTGATCGATTCCGCGTAGGCGCCGACGATCGTGACGATCTCGCCGATCTCGCGGAACGCCGCCGGGACGTCGACCGCATGCACTCCCGGCGCCGCGCCGAGCGGAAAGGTGAACGCCGCGACGGGCGGCGCTTCGGCGCGCCAGGCGCCGTCGATGCCGGCGATGGCGCCCGGCTTGGGCGGCGCGACGTCGGCGAGGGGCGGCAGCGTCGCGGGGTCGTAGAGCGCGAGCGTCAGCGACGCGCGCTCGACGTAGGGCATGCGCTCATGACGCCGCGCGACGAAGCGACCGTCGTCGAGCACGAGCACGTGGGCGCCGCGCTCGATGCGCATCCCCGGCGCGCCGTCGGGACGCACGATCAGCGCGCCGCCGCCGTCGGGCGTCGAGCGCACGGCGTACGTCGCGCCGCCGCGGCGGAGCCCGTCGAGCCCGCGCACCGCCGCTCCGACGACGCGCCAGCGGTCGGCCTCGAGCGCCTCGCGCCAACCGGCGAACCGCCCTTCGCGGTCGAGGCGCTCCGCGGGCACGTCGTAGGGCGCCTTCCCTTCCTTGCCGCCGGTTCGCGCGAGCGCGAGGAAGGCGATCAGCAGCAGCGCCGGCACCGCGCAGGCGGCGACGACCCAACGCCGGAACGCGGGTCGGGCGACCGGCTCGCGCGCGGTCGGTTCGAGGTCGGCGCCGGGAGTCAACGGACGGGTCGCGGCGCCCCGCGCAGGACGGAGCGGCCCGGCCTCAATGGATGAACAGCATCTCGCGATACTTCGGCAGCGGCCAAAGGTCGTCGGCCACGACGATCTCCAGCGCGTCGCACGCCTCGCGGACGCGCGCGACGGACGCCGCCACGTGGTCGCGCATGAAGAGCGCGTGGTCGCGCGGCGCCCCGTGATGATGATCGCCCTTGTCGGAGGCCTCGCGCAGCTCTTCGATCGACGCGATCAACGCGTGGATGCGATGCGCGAGCGTCCGAAGCATCTCCTGCTGCGGCGCCGCGTCGACGCCCGCCGCGGAGGCGGCCGAGACCGAGGCGGCGACGCGCTCCTGGTGCCGCATGGCGGCGGGGAGCACCGCGGTCGAAGCGATGCCGAGGAGGCTGTGCGCTTCGACGGCGATCGTCTTGCAGTAGCCCTCGTACATGATGTGGCTGCGCGCCTCGACCTCCGACCGCGTGTGCACGCCGTGCGCCTCGAAGAGCGCGACGTTCTTCTCCGTCGCATAGCGCGCCATCGCGTCGACCGCGTTCCGCAGGTTGGGCAGGCCGCGGCGCTCCGCCTCCTGCTGCCACTCCTGCGAATAGCCGTTGCCGTTGAAGATGATCCGGCGGTGCTTGCGCAGCGTCTCCTGGATCAGCGACGCGGCCGCCGCTTCGACGTCCGCCGCGCCGCCGCCCTTCTTCCGCTTCGCGAGTTCGTCGGCGAACCAGCCGAACGACTCGGCGGCGATGGTGTTGAGCACGATGTTCGGCGTGGCGGGCGACTGACTCGACCCGACCGCGCGGAACTCGAACTTGTTGCCGGTGAACGCGAACGGCGACGTGCGGTTGCGGTCGGTCGCGTCGCGCGGGACCGACGGCAGCGCGGCGGTTCCGAGGGACATCGACGTCGTCCCGCCCTTCTGCTCCGACGAGCCGGCGCCGTCGCTCCAGGCCTGCACGATCTTGTCGAGGTGGTCGCCGAGGTAGATGGAGATGATCGCGGGCGGCGCCTCGTTGGCGCCGAGGCGGTGATCGTTGCCGGCGTGAGCGATCGTCGTGCGCAGCAGATCGGCGTGCAGGTCGACCGCGCGCACGATGCACGCCAGCACCGTCATGAACCGCAGGTTGCGCGCCGGGTTCCTGCCCGGATCGAGGAGGTTGTCGCCGCGGTCGGTCGCGACCGACCAGTTGTTGTGCTTGCCGGAGCCGTTCACGCCGCCGAACGGCTTCTCATGGAGGAGACAGACGAACCCGTGCTTGAGCGCGGTGTCTTTCAGGACCTCCATGGTGAGCATGTTGTGGTCGACGGCGACCGTGGTGCGCTCGAAGATCGGCGCCAGCTCGTATTGCCCCGGAGCGACCTCGTTGTGGCGCGTCTTCGCGGGCACGCCGAGCTTCCACAGCTCGCGCTCGACGTCCTGCATGAACGCGAGCACGCGCGGGCTGATGGCGCCGAAGTAGTGGTCCTCGAGCTCCTGCCCCTTCGGCGGCCGGGCGCCGAGCAGGGTGCGGCCCGAGGCGACGAGATCGGGGCGCAGCGACTGGAAATGCCGATCGATCAGGAAGTACTCCTGCTCGCAGCCGAGCGTCGGGAACACCCAGCGCACGCCCGTGTCGCCGAGCGCGTGGACGAGCCGGAGCGCCTGCTTCGCGAGCGCGTCGGCGCTCCTGAGGAGCGGCGTCTTCTTGTCGAGCGCCTCGCCCGACCAGGAGCAGAACGCGGTGGGGATGCACAGCGTCGCGCCGTTGTCGGTCTCGCGGAGGAAGGCGGGCGAGGTCGGGTCCCACGCGGTGTAGCCGCGCGCCTCGAACGTCGAGCGGAGGCCGCCCGACGGGAACGACGACGCGTCCGGCTCGCCCTTGATGAGCATCTTGCCGGAGAACTCCATGAGGAGCCCTTCCGGCCCGACGTTGATGAAGCTGTCGTGCTTCTCGGCCGTCAGCCCGGTCATCGGCTGGAACAGGTGGGTGTAGTGGGTGGCCCCGTGCTCGATGGCCCAGTCCTTCATCGCGCTGGCGACGGCCTCCGCGATGGCCGGGTCGGTGAGTTGCGCGCCCTGCTTGATGGTCTTCTGCAGGGCCTTGAAGATCGGCTTGGGCAGGCGGGCGCGCTGGGCCTCCTCGTTGAACACGTT
>DASPNK010000355.1:0-9270 GCA_035626575.1 Planctomycetota bacterium
GTCCGCCGCGGCTTCGTAGTTCCGGTCGAAGTCCCGGACGCGCGTCCCGAGGATCTTCCGCGTGGTCCCGAGCGCCTCCGGGTCGGTCACGTGCACCTTCGCCCCGCGGGCCAGCAGGTCCTCGATGAGGACGAGGCTCGGCGCCTCGCGCATGTCGTCGGTGTTCGGCTTGAACGCGAGGCCCCAGATGCAGAAGGTCCGGCCCGCGAGGTCGGGCCCGAAGCGGGCGACGATCTTCTCGCCGAGCCGACGCTTCTGAGCGGCGTTGACCTCTTCGACCGCCTTCATGATGCGGAGGTCGTAGCCCGCCTCCTCCGAGGTCCTGACCAGGGCCTGGACGTCTTTCGGGAAGCACGACCCGCCGTAGCCGGCGCCCGGAAACAGGAACGGGAAACCGATCCGCGAGTCGCTGCCGATGCCCTTCCGCACGTGCTCCACGTTGGCGCCGAGCAGCTCGCAGAGCCGCGCGATCTCGTTCATGAACGAGATGCGGGCGGCGAGCATGGCGTTGGCCGCGTATTTGGTGAGCTCGGCGCTGCGGACGTCCATGAATAGGACCGGTTTGTTGGTGCGCACGAACGGCGCGTAGAGGTCGGCCATCACCGCCCGGGCGCGCTCGGAGTCGGTCCCGACCACCACCCGGTCGGGTTTCATGAAGTCGTCGATCGCCGCGCCTTCCTTCAGGAACTCCGGGTTCGAGACCACGTCGAAGGACGCGCCGGGCGGCGCGGAGGCGGCGATGCGGGCCCGGACCTTGTCCGCGGTGCCGACGGGGACCGTCGACTTGTCGACGATCACCTTGTACCCGTTGAGGTTCTTCCCGACCGTCTCCGCGACGGCGAGGACGTAGCGCAGGTCGGCCTTGCCCTCGGCGTCGGGAGGCGTCCCGACCGCGATGAAGATCGCTTCGGCGGCGCGGACGGCGGCGGCGCCGTCGAGGGTGAACCGGAGGCGCTCCTCGTCGACGTTGCGTCGGACGAGTTCCTCGAGGCCGGGCTCGTAGATCGGGATCCGACCCTCGTTGAGCGCGGCCACGCGGTCGGCGTCGACGTCCACCAGTACGACGTCGTGACCGGATTCGGCGAAGCAGGTGCCGGCCACGAGTCCGACGTATCCGGCTCCGAAAACGGCGATGTTCATGTCAGCTCCGGCGCGCGGGCGCGATCGAAGGCGCGGCGCGCCGCGCTATTGCCAATCCAGCCGGATGGCGCAGATCAGGACCGCGATCCCGACGACGAAGCCTACCGCCACCCAGATCACGAGCAGGCGCGCGACGCGGGCCGAATCCCGCGCGGCGGCGTCCTGTTCGTCCGGCGCCGCGCCGTCTGCGCGCCCGTCCTCGGTCAACGGTGGAAGGCGACGGTGCCGGGCATGCGGTCGAGGAACATCCGCGTCGCGTCCGGCATCAATCCGAAGATCAGGATCGCCGCGAAGAGGATCGGCGACACGCAGATCAGCACCAGCGACTTCACCTCGAACTTGAGGTGCATGAAGACGCCGCCCACCAGCACGACCTTCGCCAGCGCGGCCGCGACCAGCATGACGATGAGCGGCGTGCCGACCATCACGAAGCTGAGCGCGACCTCGACGACGGTGATGACCGTGAGCGCGACGAAGGTGCGGATGTACTCCGCGCGGTGCGAGACGTGGGCCGGCGATTGGCCGGCGGGGCCGTGGGCGTCGTGGGTGCTCACGCTCAACCTCCGCTTCCGGGAACGAGGTGCGCCGTGTACTTCACGGTCGCGGGGACCAGGTACACGAAGGTGAAGAGCACGATCCACACGAGGTCGACGAAGTGCCAGTAGAGGCCGACGATCTCGATGGGCGTCGCGTTCTTCGAGTGGTATTTCCCGCGCGCCGCGCCGATCCACATGCAGCTCAGGTAGATCACGCCGCCGAGGACGTGGAGGCCGTGGAAGCTGGTGAGCGCGTAGAACGTGCCCCAGAAGTTGTGCGAGAGCGGGAGGCCCCATTCCGGGTCGAGAACGGTGCGCACGCCCGTCATGAGGTGCGTGTACTCGTAGACCTGCCCGCCGAGGAACAGGAGCCCGCCGAGGATGGTGAGGCCGAGCCACATCAGGAGCCCCGCGCGGTCGTCGCGTTCGCAGGCGTCGTGCGCGAGCACCATCGTCACCGATGAGCAGATGAGGAGGAACGTCATCCCCGCCGTCAGCCAGATGCCGAGCTCGTGCGTCGGATCCGGCCAGGAAGGCGCCGTCACGCGGAGCGCGGTGTAAGCCGCGAAGAGGCCGACGAAGCCCATGCAGTCTTGCAGCAGGAACATCCACATGGCGTACTTGCCGTTGGTGACGCCGAACGGCGTCTTCTGAACGGGCACGGGGTGCCCGCCATGGGGGTCGGCGACGGTCGCGACTTGGCTCACGAGCGGCTCCTAGCGGAGGGAGCGAACGAGGCGCCTTCGCACGGCGGAAAGGCCTCGGACGAACGAGCGGCGGATTCTGGCAAGGCTCCCGGCGCGGGCCAACGGCGCCGGGCCTCTCGCCTCGCGGCGGCGCCCTCGGTTAGAACGCGCGCGCGGCTCGGCGGCTTCCGGCGGGTCCGCGGGCGATTAGCTCAGCGGTTAGAGCGTCCGCCTTACACGCGGTCGGTCGGGGGTTCGAATCCCTCATCGCCCATCGGCGCCGCGCGCGACGCGCGCGCCTTGACCGTCTTGCGCCAGAGCACGAATCCCGCCGTGCCGAAGAGCAGGAACGGCGCCGCCATCATCCCCACGATGGAGAGGTACCAGGCGTTCAGCTCCGAGTCCCCCAGAGCGTCCTTGCAGCCGTTTCAGGCGAAGGCCGGCCGCGCGAGGAACAGGATCGCGACCGAGGTCGCGATCAGGCGCGGCGGAAGCCGGAGGCGCGGAAGCATGGCCGCACGATACTCCGCGCGCCACGGGCGCCCCAAGGCGCGCCGGAGGTCGTGCGGCGCCGGTCCGGCGGCGGGCCGTCGCCCGCGACTCACCCGCCGGCGACCGGCGCGGCGGGGGCGGGCAGCCAGCGGAACAGGATGAAGTAGATGAGGATGCCCGTCGTCGAGACGTAGATCCACGACGGGAAAAGAATGCGCGCGAGGCGTCGGTGGCCCGCGAAGTCGCCGCGGAAGGCGCGCCGGAGGACGACGACGATCAACGGCACGTTGACCAGCGCCAGCAGCAGGTGGACGGCGAGGAAGGCGAGGTACGGCGTCCGCCACGGATGGTCGGCCGGGAACTTCCGATCGCCGAACTGCGCGTTCCGCCAGACGTAGCCGACGAGGAACAGCGCCGAGAGCCCGGTGGCGAGGAGCATCGCGCGCCGATGCGCGTCCTGGCGGCCGCGCTTGATCAGCACCCAGCCGGCGACGAGAGCGCACAGGGCGCCGAAGTTCAGGGTCGCGTTGATCCCGGCCAGGGTCTCGCCGGTCATCGACTTTCGCCCCGCTCGAACGATCGCGACTCCGTCGTCGGCCGCGACGTCGCGTCCGCGTCGTCGTCGCGCGTCGGAGGCTCCTCGGCGAGGAGCCGATCGAGATGCCGGCGGAGGCGCCCCACCTGCTTCGGCGACGTGCCGACGTAGGTGCCGCGGAGCCGCCCCTCGCGGTCGACCAGCAGGAAGCGCGTGCTGTGGAGCAGCGGATCGCCCGCGTCGGTCTGCTGGAGGAAATCCTCCGAGGCGAGCCGCCTCAACTCCTCGAGCGGCCCGGTGAGGAACCGCCACGTCTTCGGGTCCGCCTGCTGCAACGCGGCGTATTCCCTCAAGGCTTCGGGCGTGTCGCGCTCCGGGTCGCAGGTGAACGAAGCGAACCGCACCGGCTTGCCCGCATAGTCCCGGTGCAGCTCGGCCATCGCGCTCGACATCAACGGGCAGGGTCCCGAGCAGTAGGTGTAGATGAAGTCGGCCACCCAGACGCGGCCGAGGAAGTCCTTCTCCGTCGCCGCGCGGCCCGACGAGTCGATCAGCGCGAAGCGCACCGGGCGCTCGTTGAGGACCGGCAGCGGTCCGGGCGCGTCGGGCGGGTCGAAGAGGTCGTCGTCGATCATCTTCGGCGACGCCTCGTCCTCGCCGTCTTCGCCGACGATCTTCGTCGGCGCCCGCTCCGCGCCCGCCTTCGCCTGCGCGCGCCGAAGATGCCAGAACACGTTGACGGAAGCGCCGACGACGCCCGCGAGCAGGAGGATGGCGACGGCGAGCACGCCGCGGGACGGCGCGGCGCGGCCGACGGGAGGCGACGTCAATGCAGGTCCCCCGCCGTGGGCCTTCGCGCCGCCGCGAGCGACAGCACGAACGTCAGCGCGGCGAACGCCGCCGTGACCGACAGCGCGAGCACGAGGCCCGGCGCGTCGGGCCCGACGCTCTCCGGCCACATCACGCGCCGGAGCGCGGCGACGCCGTACGTCATCGGGTTGGCCGCCATGATCGCGCGCACCGCGCCGTGAGCGCCCGACGCCGGGAACACGGCGCCCGACAGGAGCCACATCGGCATGAGCAGCAGATTCATCACGCCGTGGAAACCCTGAATCGACCCCGAACGCCACGCAGCGGCGAATCCGAGACCTGTGAGGCCGAGCGCGGTCAGCGCCATCACGCAGAAAGTCGCCGTGAGCCGCGAAGCGTCGAGCGGGATGCCGACCAGCGGCGCGAGCGCGAGGATCAGCAGGCCCTGCGCGACGGCGACGGTGGCGCCGCCGAGCAGCTTGCCGACCACCATCGCGGCGGGCGATACGGGCGCGACCAGCACGCCTTGGAGGAACCCTTCCTTGCGGTCTTCGATCAGCGAGAAGCCGGAGAAGACCGCCGTGAAGAGGAGCGTCATCGCGACGATGCCCGGCAGCGACCACGCCTGGTAGCCCACGCCGCCCGCGGCGGTCCCTTCGGCGCGGAACGACTCGAAGAAGCCGAATCCGAAGACCGCCCAGAACATCAGCGGCGTGCCGATCGCTCCGATCACACGCCCGCGCTGGCGGAAGAACCGGACGATCTCCCGCCGCCACAACGCGAGCGCCGCCGGAAGCCAGGGGTTCATCGGCGCCTCCGCTTCGACGCCGCGGCCTCGGCCGCTTCGGCGGCGGCGCGGTCGGCGTCGAAAAACCGATGCCCCGTCCGGCGGAGGAAAACGTCTTCGAGCGTCGGCTTGCCCACCGAAACCGCGGCGACTTCCTTCGGAAACGCGTCGACCAGGGCGGGCACGAAGCGGTGGCCTTCGGCGCGCTCGAGGCGCACCTTGCCGTCGACCACCTCGGCGTCGCCGCCGAACCGCTCGCGGACCCGCGCGGCGAAGCCTTCCGGATCGCGCGTCTCGACCTGCACCACGTCGCCGCCGATCTCGGCGCGCAGCGCGTCGGGCGCGCCTTCGGCGACGACGCGGCCCTGATGGAGGATCACGAGTCGGTCGCACCGCTCGGCCTCCTCCATCAGATGCGTTGTGACGAGGCAGGTGACGCCGTGCGTCGCGCGCAGCTCGGCGAGGAACGCCCAGACGTCGCGGCGCGCGCCCGGGTCGAGGCCGACCGTCGGCTCGTCGAGGAGCAGGAGCCGCGGCCGATGCAGGAGGCCTTTGGCGATTTCGACGCGACGCTTGAGGCCGCCGGACAAGGTCGCGACCCGCGCGTCGAGGCGATCCGCCAGCTGCAGACGATCGGCGTTCTCGGCGATCCGCGCGTCGAGCTCGGCGCCGCGCAGGCCGTAGAAGGGGCCGTGGAGCCGCAGGTTCTCGCGCACGGTCAGGATCTTGTCGAGGCTCGGCGCCTGGAACACGACGCCGAGGCTGCGGCGCACCGACGCGGGGTCGAAGACGACGTCCGCGCCGAAAACCTGGGCGGTCCCGCCGTTCGGCGGCAGGAGCGTGGCGAGGACGCGGAACAGCGTGGTCTTTCCGCCGCCGTTCGGTCCGAGCAGGCCGAACAGCGACCCGACCGGCGCGTCGAAGCCGACGCCGCGCAGCGCCTCGCGCGAGCCGTAGTTCACGCGGAGGTCGCGGGTCGACACCGCGCGCTCGACCACGCCCGCCGTCGTCATGCGAGGAGCAGGGCGACCAGCACCCACCACAACACGGAGACGAATCCCCAGTACACGCCGACGTGCTCGACGCGTTCGGGCCGCAGCGTGCGCCCGGGCCGGAGCGCGGGCGCCAGCACGAACCCCTGCCAGATCAGGCCGACCACGACGTGCGCGGCGTGCAGGAAGGTGATGAGGAAGATCATCCCGCCGTACTGCCCCGACCAGACGTCGAGGCCGCGGGCCTTCTCATGGAGGACCTCCCACGCGACGCCGCCCAGGAACGCGACGCCGAAGGCCGCGACCGCGCCGAGGAGAATCCGCGTGCGGCGGAGGTCGCGGCGGCGCGCGGCGCGCGTGGCGGCGAAGGCGCACCCCGCCGCGGCGGACAGGACCACGGCGTTGACGAGCGGGATCGTCGGCTCCAGCTTCGGAGGCCGCACGCGCTCCCGCACCACGTCGCCGCGCGCGTCCCGCACCGCCGTCTCGATCCAGTAGACCGGCGGCCATTCGGGCTCGCTGATCCGCACCACCGCGAACGCGCCCAGCGCGCCGACGAAGAGCATCGACTCGCAGATCAGGACCAGCCAGGTCCCGATGAGGCCCTTGGAGACCGGTGGGCCGGATTCGGGGGCGGGAGGCGGCGGGAATCGCAGGGAACCGGCGTCTTTCATGGCGCGTGCGAGCTCGGTCCAAGGTACGAGGAAGGGCAGACGGTCCGTAGTCGCGGCGTCACCGGGCGTCGACGAGGAGCGCGATCCACAGCAGGGCGAGGTAGACCACCGACGCGAGGAACAGGACCCGCGCCGTGCGGAGGTCGCGCCGGACCGCGAACGCGATCGAGGCCGCGCCGAAGGCCGCGCCGAGGGCCGTCGCGGCGACGACGTACAGGGTTCCGGCCAGTCCGACCGTGGCCGGCGTGAGGCTGACCGCGAAGAGCGCCGCCCACCACAGGGCGACCTGACGGCCGACCGCGCGCCCCTCCGGATCCTCCGCGGGCAGCATGCGATAGCCGCCGCGCGCGTAGTCGGCCTCGTGCAGGCGCGCGATGGCGAGGAAATGCGGGATCTGCCAGCAGAAGACGATCCCGAACAGCGTCCACGCCGGCGTCTCGAACCCTCCGGTCGCGGCCGACCAGCCGAGCACGGGCGGGAGCGCGCCGGTCACGGCGCCGACGACGGTGTTGAGAGACGTGCGGCGCTTCAGCGGCGTGTAGACGAAGAGGTACGAGAAGACGATGACCGCCGACGTGAGCGCCGGCGCCCAGCCGACGGCCCACAGGAGCCCGATGCCGAGCGCGCTGCACGCGACGCCGAACGCGGCGGCCTGCCGCGGCGTGAGTTCGCCCGTCGGGAGCGGCCGCTCCCGCGTCCGCTCCATGCGCGCGTCGTGCTCGCGCTCGAGCAGCATGTTGAGCGCCGACCCGCCGACCGCGCTGAGAAAGGCGCCGAGCAGCGTCGCGACGAGCCGCGCGCCGTCGCCGTGCCCGCCCGCGCCGAGCCGGTATCCGCCGTACGCGGCGAACAGCACGAGGGCGTTCAGCCGCAGCTTGGCCAGCCCGACCCAGGCGGAGAGGCCGGGACGGCGGCTCGCGGCGCCGTTCACGGCGCCGCCGTTCAGCGCGCGCCCTCGGGCGGCCGCACGAAACGGCCGGCGCGAAGGGCGAGCGCCGTGGAAAAGGCGAGGATGAGCGCGCCGTTCAGCGTGTGGAGCGTAGGGATCAGCGACGTCGCGTCCTGCGCGTTGACGTAGCCCTCGTCGCCGCGGGTGACGACCAGCGCGAAAATCCCGAGCAGGAGCTGGAGGGCGAGCGCGGCGCCGAGCGCCGCCGCCGGCCCGCGGAGCGGCGCGTCGGCCTCGAAGCGGTCGAACACGTGCGCGACCGTTTTCGCGGCGATCCACAGCACGACGAACGCGCCGGCGACGTGAGCCGCGACGCCCGCCCAATTGCGGTCTTCGATCATGTGGCGCTGCAGCGCGCCGAGGAACGCCTGGATGAAGACGGCGACGACCAGCGCCTTCGACCGCCGCCGCAGGACCTCCGCTTCGGCGTCGACGCGCGCGGCCGCCGGCGCCGCCCAGCGGGGGCTCAGCATCACCGCCAGCGCGGTCACCATCGCGAGGATCGCCTGGCCGAGCAGCGTGTGCACGACCGGCACCGCGTCGTGATGTTTGAGTCCGAGCTTGACGCGCAGGCCGCCGATGAGCGCCTGCACGACGGCGAGGACGGTCGCCAGGACGGCGAGCCGGCGCACCGACCGACGCCGATCGGTGCGCAGACACCAGATCATCAGGAGCCCGATGCAGATCCCGGCCGTGCCCGCCACCCAGCGGTGGCCGAGTTCGAACAGCTGATGCCGATCCTGCGGCACGAAGAACGACGCGGGCCAGCCGGGCACGCTGTCGCCCGCGCGCGTCGTCGTGACCTGCGCGCCGAGCAGGATGATCAGGCTGGTCCCGATCAGCGTCAGGACGGCGAAACGAAACCGCCCCGCGGAGTACGGGGCGGCGGGCTCGTGGGCGAGCGTCATGGGCGACGTCGGGCGCGGGCGCCGCGGGGCGCGCGCGTCAGGCGAGCTTCCGGTCCTGCGGGAGGTAGTCCTCGGCCGTCTCCGGGGACGCGTACTCGTACGGGCCGCGGTAGACGATCGGGGTCTTCTCGAAGTTGCCGTGGCCCGGAGGCGACGCGGTCTGCCATTCCAGCGAGTTGGCGCGCCACGGGTTCGCGTCCGACTTCCGGCCCTTGAACATCGACCACGCGTAGTTGCCGACGAAGATCACCTGCGTCGCGCCGAGGAGGAACGCGCTGATCGACATGAACTCGTTCGTCTTCAACATGTGCCCGAGCGTGTCCGGGTACTCGCGGAAGAGGTCGCCCGCGCGGCGGAGCATGCCCTGCGACCCGAGGAAGTGCATCGGGAAGAAGGTGCAGTTGAAGAAGACGAACGTGAGCGCGAAGTGGACCTTGTTGACGCGCTCGTCCATCAGCCGGCCCCACATCTTGGGGAACCAGTAGACCGCGCCGGCGAGGATGCCGAACGTCGAGCCGCCGAAGAGGACGTAGTGGATGTGGCCGACGATGAACATCGTGTCGTGGATGTGCATGTCGACCGGCGTCGCGGCCATGAAGATGCCCGAGAGGCCGCCGATCACGAACATCGACACGAAGCCCAGCGCGTAGAGCATCGGCGACGTGAACTGCAGGTTGCCGCGCCACAGGGTGCCGAGCCAGTTGAAGGTCTTCACCGCCGACGGCAGCGCGATCATCATCGTCGACACCATCATGGCCATG
>DASPNK010000356.1:0-2442 GCA_035626575.1 Planctomycetota bacterium
GTCGGCTCCGACGCCCTGCTTCCGCGGGCTTTCGCGGCGTACCTCGCGCGGTGCACCGCGGAGGCGGGGGACGCCGTCGCCGCCGCGGCGCTGCGGCTCGAGGCGGCGATGCTCGAAGCGCGGCGCGCGCCCCGGAGGGGCGCCGTCGCGCCGGGGCCCGGCGAGGTCGCCCTGGCGCCCGAGGCGCGCCTCGTCCGCCTCCCTCGCGGCACGACGGCGACGGTCGCCGCGGTCCGGGAGCGGCTCGAAGCGGGCGAAGGGCTCGACCGCGCCGCCGTCCTGCTCGGGCCGGGGGACGAAACGGCGCTGATCGTCGCGGGGCCGCGGCGCGGCCCGCGCCTCGCGCCGGTCCGCGTGGAGGCGCTGGAGCCGCCCGTCGACGCGCTCCTCGCGGCGCTCGAGACGCCGCTCGCGGCGGCGGCGCGCGCCGCCTTCGCCGAGCGTCACGACGCCGACGTCGACGCGCTCGAGGCGTTCCTCGACGCGCTCGAGCGCGACGGCGCCGTTCTTCGCGGACGCTGATTGTTTTTTTCTCTTTCAGGCGCCGAAGAAGCCGATAGACTTCGCCTCGCCTTCGGAGGCGCGCGCGCTTTACGGGACCTTTCGCGCGCGCGCCGGCAGGGCAGGTCCGACGCGCGCACGCTCGCGCGTCCCTTTTTCACTTCGGGAGCCGGTTTGATGGTGAACGTCATGTCGCCGTCGCATGCCGCAAAAGGGCAAAGGGTCGAACTCGTGGTCGTCCTCGATCACGAAGAGCTCGCGGAGGTCCGCGGGCGTTACGCCGACGGCGACCTGCCGTTCCGAGTCGTGAAGGGTCGAGACGGAAACCGGCGCATCCGGTTCGTCATGCCCGACGCCGACGAAGTGATGTTCAAGCTCCGCGGATCCCTCGACGGGCCGCGGCTGGTGCGGGTCAAGAGGGCCTAGAATCTCCGCGGCGCTCGCTCTTTGAGGCAGCCCCGCTCGCGGGGGAGCGGCTCTACGATTCCGCGGCGTTCGCGCCGCGGCGGCGTCATGACGGCCCGCTTCGCGGGCCGTGGGGCCGGAATTCGGCAGGCAAAGGGGCGACGTGCGGCGCCGCGGCCCACGCTCGATCCCTTCGTTCCGTTCGACCTGCCTCATTCGGTTCTCGCCTCGCGCCTCGCCCCGCGTGAAAAATGCGGCGGGGCGGGGCGGACCCCTGCCGCGGGGGGCGGCGGCGTCGTAAGACTCGCGCCCGCGGTCGCCGCGCGGCGGGGTTCGCGCGGCGCGCGACGTCTCCATGCCGGAACGCACCCTCGAGAGCCGCTGGCGGCTTCTCGCCGCCTCGTTCGTCGACGCGCCCGCCGGGCGGGAGGCGGCGGCCCGGTTCGGCGACGGCTTCCGGCCTGCGCTGGATCTCGTCGCCTATGCGTTGGCGCACGACGTCGCCCAGCCGCCCCGCGAGTTGGACGGCGAACACGTCCGCGAGTTGACGGCGACCGTGTTGCCCGGGCGCGTCGTCGGCGACGAGCGCTGGCGCGGCGACCTTCCCGACGTGCTGGCGGACTTCCTCGGATTCGTCGCCTCCGAGGAGGCGCTGACCACGCAGTCGTGGGAATGGACGCGCGCCGTCGACGCCGCGCGGCCCGCCTTCGCCGCGGCGTTGAAGAACCCCGCGCGTGCGCGGTTCGGCGCGGCGACGAAACAGGCTCCCGACCGGCGGCAGGCGCCGAAGCTCGGCCGCAACGACCCGTGCTTCTGCGGGAGCGGCAGGAAGTACAAGCACTGCTGCTGGAAGCTGACGTGAGCGCGGACGCGAGCGGGGAGTCGGCCGCGGGCGCCGCCGCGGCCCGGAGCGTCGGCGCGCGGCCCTGCGGCGGGATGAAGATCCTGCCGTGGTTCTGGGAGCTGGTCTTCCACGGCGCGCTCCTGCTGATGCGCCTCCGCCTGAAAACCGAATGGCGCGGGCTCGAGAAGGCGCCGTCGGGCGCGGTGGTCCTTGCAGCCAAGCACGGTTCGAGCTGGGATATCCCGTTGATGTCGCGCCTCGCGCGCCGCGCGCTCGGGCGCCGCGCCTACTTTCAGATGGGGTCGTTCATCGGCTATCCCGTGCTCGGCCCCCTGGTGCCGCTCCTCCGCCGTTGCGGCGGCTTCTGCGTGATGCGGCCGAAGGAGATTCTGCGCCTCCGCCGACGCGGGTCGTCGCGCGACGCGCTTCACGCGCTGATGGACCGCGTGAACCGCGAAGCGACCGAGACCCGCCGCGCCGTCCTCGAGACCGGCGGCGTCCTCGTGTTCTTCCCCGAAGGCAGCCGCGACGCGACGCAGGTCCTGCCGTTGAAAGCCGACCGAGAGATCACGACCGCCGTCGACCTCCGCTTCGAAGGCGTCGCGTCGACCCTTTGGCCGATCGTGCTGTCGTACGGATCGAAGCGCCGCTGGCGGCGGCGTCGCGTGATCGTCGAGGCCCTCGATCCGTTC
>DASPNK010000357.1:0-4132 GCA_035626575.1 Planctomycetota bacterium
TTCCAACCCGCCCGCTGACGGACGTCAGGACCGCAGGTTCGGCGCGCCCCGCGCATCGACGTCAAGAGCGCAGGTTCGCGCGCACGGCGAAGCGGGGCGACGGACCTGCTACGCCGATCTCCCGCCGGCGCCGAGCCGCACGCGCACCGACGCTCCCGCCGCCCGGTCCCTCGGGTCCGCGAACCGCCTGCGCGCGCTTGCCGGCTTCCCCGACCGGCGCGTCGAAGACGCCGACCGACGACCTCGACGCCCCCTCAACCCTTCCGCCGCGGTCGCGGAACGATGACCTCGCGACCGTTCATGTACGGTCGCAGCACCTTGGGGATCGCGACCGAGCCGTCGGCCTGCTGGTGGTTCTCCAGCAGCGGAATCAGGATCCGCGGGCTCGCGATGACGGTGTTGTTCAGCGTGTGCACGAAGCGCACCGTGCCGCCCGCATCGCGGTAGCGGATGTTGAGCCGCCGCGACTGGAAGTCGTGGAAGCGGCTCGCGGAGTGCGTCTCGCCGTAGCCGTTCCGCGACGGCATCCACGTCTCGACGTCGAACTTCCGGACCTGCGGCCGGCCGAGGTCGCCGCCGCAGACGTCCACCACGCGGTACGGCAGCTCGAGGTTCCGCAGGATGGTCTCGGCGTGGCCGAGGATCTCGTCGTGAAATCGCTTCGATTCCTCGACGTCGTTCCGGCAGAGCACGACCTGCTCCACCTTCTGGAACTGGTGGATGCGATAGATGCCGCGCGTGTCCTTGCCGTACGTGCCCGCCTCGCGCCGGTAGCAGGGGCTCCAGCCGGCCATCTTCACCGGCAGCTCCGACTCGTCGAGGATCTCCCCCATCCGGTACGCGGTGACCGGCACCTCGGCGGTGCCGATGAGCCAGCCGTCGTCGCGATCGCAGCGGTAAGCCTGCTCCTCCCCGCCGGGCAGATACGCCGTTCCGAGCATCGCCTCGTCGCGCACGAGGTGCGGCACGAGCATCGGCGTGAAGCCCGCGGAGACCATGTGGTCGAAGGCGTATTTGAGCACCGCCAGCTCGAGCAGCGCGCCGTCGTTCTTCAGGAAGTAGGTGCGGCTGCCGGCGATGCGCGCCGCACGTTCGACGTCGAGGGCGTCGAGCAGCTCGCCCAGCTCGACGTGGTCGCGCGGCTTGAAGTCGAACGTCCGAGGGACTCCGACGCGTCGGATCTCGACGTTCTCCGAATCGTCGCGCCCGTCGGGCACCTCCGGCGCCGGGATGTTCGGCACCCGCAGGAGGAGCGGCTGCAGTTCCGCTTCGAGCGCCGTCGCCTCCGGGTCGAACGTCTTCAGCCGCGCCGCCAGCTCCCGGGTCTTCTCGAGGAGCGCCGCCTTTTCGGCGCCCTGGAGCTTCGGCATCTCCTTGCTCTTCGCGTTCTGCTCGGCGCGCACCGCCTCCTGCTCGCGACGGAGCTCGCGGAGCCGGCGGTCCAGCTCGAGGATCCTGTCGACGTCGACCTCCATGCGCTTCTTGGCGCACGCCGCGCGGACGAGGTCGGGGTTCTCGCGGATGAACTTGAGGTCGAGCATGTCGTCCTTCAGCGGGAGGCGGGAAGCGCGGCGTCGAGGAACCGCGCCAGGCCGCGGCGCTCCGCGGGGCCGAGAACGTAACGAAGGCGCCGGCGCAGGTAAACGGACAGCGCGGTCGCGTCGCCGCACGGGCCGGCCGCCTCGGCGGCGTACGCGTCGAGGCGCGTGAGACCGCGGTCGCGGGCGGCCGAAAGCAACGCCGGGAGGTCGGGGCGACGCTCCAACGCGTCGGGCGTCGCGGCCCACGTCGCGAACACGAAGGGCTCGCCGTACGCCGCCGCCCATGCGGCGGCGAGGTCGACCGCGGGACCGCCGTCGGCCGCGAAGCGGAGCGCGTCGTCGCCGATCGCCAGCACGGCGTCGTACCGGGGATCGGAACGCGCCGCGCCCGGCGCGACGCTCTCCGCGTCGAAGCGGGCGCCCGCGCGGCGGAGGAACCAGGTCGCCAGCTCGCGACTCGTGCGCGACGCGACGTCGAGCGCCGTCCGCCGCACGTCGGCCGGCGCGCGACGCAGGAACAGCAGCACGGAGTCGACGGCGCCGTACGCCGCGACGCAGGCGTCGGAAGTCGTGACGAGGCCGAGGCGCGCCGCTTCGAAGGACGGGACGAGCCCCACGTCGCAGGTCCGCGCCGCGAGCGCGTCGGCCACGGCGGCCGGCCGCGCCGTGCGCACGTCGAGGCCGTCGCCGTCGCCGAGCCCCTCGAGCAGAGGCCGGGCGTTGAGGTAATCGACGGCCGCGACGCGCAGTCGCGGCGCCGCGCGCTCGGACGCGGTCACGCGGGCCGGGCCGACGCCCGTCTCACTGGACCTGCGAGTACTCGGAGCCGATCTTGCCGAGCTTCGGGTAGTTCTCTTCGAGCTGCACGAAGACGTCGCCCTTGCCCGGCGCCTTGACCTCGACGGTCTTTGCGTACCAGCGAAGCGCGCCGTCCTGGTTGATCGAGCCTTCGTCCGGGCGCGCCATCTGCTTCTCGTAGAACGGCGTCCCCGAGGCGCCGACCCGCATGCGCACCGTCGGCCGCAGCACGCCGGGCATGAAATTCATGTACGACTCGCCCATGGCGCCGAGCACCTTGATGTCGGCGCCCTTCAGCGTGACGACGTCGCCCGACTTCTCCGCGCGCCACCGGAAGACGTAGCCCTTGCCGCCGCCGGCCGCCTGCAGCACGTTCTGCTCGCCGAGCTTCACCGTGAACGGCTTGGCCGTCGCGCCGTCGATTTCGATGGTCTCGCGCTTCTCCGCCTCGCCGAACGCGAAGTAGCCGTACTCGATCTTGTAGTCGCCCGGGACGACCCAGAGCCACTTGTCCTTCGCGTCGACCATGTTGAACGCGAGGTCCGTACGGTCGCCCGTCCCGCGCGCGATCATGGCGACCGGCGCCGGGCCCGCACCCATCTCGACCTTCACCAAGGCGACGTTGCCGTCGTACGGCTTCAGCTTGAGATGCTGCCCGGCGGCGTCGACGTCGATCTCGTAGAGCTTGTCGCCCACGTAGATCACCTTCGACAGCGGCTGCACGCGGCGATCCTTGCCCTTCGAGACGACGACGCAATCCTCCGCCCAGGAGTTGAACCTCCCGTCGGCGTTGTCGTCGTAGACCGTGACGTCGAAGCCGTCGAACTTCGCCGTCGACGCCATGCCGCACGAGTACAGGAAGGTCTGACCCGACTTCGGGTCCTCCTTCGCGTCGAAGCCCATGAGCTTGTAGGTGCCCGGCAGCAGCGCCATGCGGAACCAGACGTCGGCCGTGACGCCGCCGCCGAAGTCGCGCTTGGGGAACTTCATCAGTTCGGGTTTGATCCCGAGCTTGAGCTTCTCGGCCTCCGCCTTGCCGTCGCCGTCGGGGTCGAACAGCAGCTTGCCGCCGTCGTTCTTGATCTTGTTCGGCCCGGGGATCGCGTCGAACGGCTGCGCGTCGTCGGGCGGAATGCGTCGCTGCATCCAGCGCAGGGGCGCCGCGTTGGACCGGATGTTGGTGGTGAGGTACGGCCGGTCGCCGACCTCCTTGACCTTCGTCTTCTCAAGGTCCGTCCATTCCACGCGGGTCTCGCCGTGGCGGTTCGGAGGCGGCGGGAAGCCGGCGCCCTTGGGCGCTTCGGTCTTCCCGGCGGACTTCGGATCGGCGGGCTTGCCGCCGTCCGCAGGCTTCTCGTCCGGCGGCGCGTTCATCCGCTCGAGCTCCGCCTTGTACTTTTCCTTCGCTTCGGCGAGCGAGACGCGCGGGTCGATCTTGTCGTCGCGCAGGCCGCCGAGCTCCGCCATCTTCTTCAGCGTCCCCGGGAAGTTCTCCCGGTCCGAGACGTAGGTGAGCTTGACCTCGCGCGCGCAGTCGATGGCGCGCTTCAGGAAGTAGGCGGTTTCAAAGTGCTCGAGCTGGCCGCGGTGGCACTCCGCGAGGAACCACGCGGCGTAGAAGAGCCACGCGACGTCGTTAATCTTCCCCGCCGACTCGTCGATCTTCTCGAACTCCTTGATCGCCTTGGTCCACAGCTCGGCGGTGCGTTCCTTCCGCGCTTCGTCGAAGACCTTGACGCCGACGGCGTAGGCGTCGTAGATGCGCAGCTCCTCGGCCGCCGCCTCGGGGACCT
>DASPNK010000358.1:0-17073 GCA_035626575.1 Planctomycetota bacterium
GCCGCCCACCGCCCGCCCACCCGGGGAATGCCGCCGAAAACGACGCCGGCGTCGAAGGGGGAGAACCCCTCGACGCCGACGCGGAGCGACGCGCCCGAAGGCGCGTCCCGGTCAAAGCACCACGACGTTGACGATGAAACCGCGCTGCGACGGCGCGGTGATGAGGAACGTCTCCTGGATCGTCACGATGAAGTTCGTCGTCCCCGCCCCCGCAAAACCGGCCATCGGCTGCAGGATCGCGGCGTTGAAGCCGATCCCCGGCGAGAAGTTGTGGGGCCAGTTGTAGAGGAACGGCGTGGAGCCGTCGTCGTCGTTGTTCGTGATCGAGCCCAGACCCGTCGGCCCGTACAGCCAGATCAGCGGGTTAAAGACGCCTTGCGTGCCGCCGGTCTCAATGAACGTGTCGACCAGACCGTGGTGCTGCGCCGTCCCCACCGCCGACCACTTGGTGCCGAGCGCTTCCATGTAGATGGTCTGCAAACCGGTGGCGCCGACGCGCTGGAAGAACGGATTCTGAAGCGGCGTGGTCGTGCTCGTCATCTGCGCGCCGAAAGTCTGCGTGTTGGCGGTCAGAAGACCCGGGAGACCGCCCGTCGCCGCCGGCATCGCCGCCACCGTCTGCGTGCGCACCACGAGAAGCTCCGGAATGATCCCGAGCGTCGCGAAGAACGTGTCGTCCCAGATGAAGCTCGTTTCGCCGGTCGCGTCGTTGACGATCTGCACGTAGTGCGATCCGACGCAGAAGTTCGGCGGCGCGAGGGCGGGGATGGTGAACGTCAGCGCCGTCGACGACGTCGGCGTCACGCCCGACACGACGAACGGCGCGTACAGGCCGTGGAGCGGCGTCATCCGCACGCTGACGGTGTTCGTCGTCGGGAAGTTGGCGCCGAGGACCTCCACCGTGAGGCCGGCGCCGCGCGCGTTGATCTGCGTCGGGTTCAGGCCGGGCGTGCGGAAGCTCGCGACCGCGGGCGCCGTGGAGAGGACGCGCACGTTCAGCAGGTAATCGCCCGAGGCGTAGGCGCCCGCATTGAGCGGCGAGGTGCCCAGCGCGATCTGGTAGTTGTCGGTCGCGCGCACCTGGAACGTCAGCCGCGGATTGAAGCCCGGGCCGGAGTCGTCGTCGCCGGTGAGCTGGAACGGCCCCACCGCGCCCTGGTCGAAGACCAGCGGCATGGTGTTGGTCGACTCGCGCAGGTTGAGGATGAAGTCGTTGCCTTCGAACGCCGCCGCGTTGAACGTCTTGCCGTAGCCGTCGATGATCCGCGACTGCGACAGGTTGAGCGAGTAGGCCTCGACCGTCACCACGTCGCCGATGTTGAGCGCCAGCGAGTAGAGGTGCGTCGTGGTCGCGTTCGGAACGTTGCCGATCACCGACGCGAACTTCTCGTTCGCGTTGAAGGCCGACGTCGTCAGGTTGAGCGCGCCGGCGCCGGAGCCCGGGAAAATGCCCGCCGGGTCGGTCACCGCGAACCACGTCGCCGTGTTGTCGGGATCAAGCGCGGTCAGCAGGCCGGGCGCCGTCGGGTACTCGAACGCCACCGGGCCCGAGCCCGAGCCCAAGGGCACCGTGAACGTCAGGTTCGGCGACGTGCTCGCGAACGTCGGCGGGATCGCGGCGTTGCCCGCCGGGTTGTAGGCGGTGAAGTGCGACGTCCCGCTCGCGGCGCCGAGCGCCGACACGACCGTCGAGCTGTTCTCCGGGCCGAAGTTCGGCTGGACGTTGACCACGCCGCCCCGGATGTTGAACAGCGCCGCGTTGGAGAGGCCTACGCCGAAGGGCTGCGTCGGGTCGGCGAGCGCCGCCTGCAGCGTCCAGCAGGTATGTCCGAGGCCGGGGATGGCCGCGAGGCCGACGCCCATCGTCCAGAGCTGATTCGGACCGGGGTGTCCGAGGAAGGGATTCGGCACGCCGGTTCCGAGGCCGATGCCGTCGACGAGGAAGCCCATCGGCTGGGACAGGTCGAGGTGCAGGTTCCCGAAGGGGAAGACGCCGGCCGGCGCCGGGTTCCCGGGGGTGAACGCGATGGTCACCGGGGCCCCGACCGCGCCCTGCACGTTGGAGAGCGTGAAGACGACGCCGTCGCCGATCGACGCCGAAGCGAGGTTGTCCTGCGCCGACGGCGTGACGAGGCTGTTCGCCGTCGAGTCCGCCGGCGTCAGGATGTTGAGCTCGTTGCCGGTCGCCGAGGTCGAGTTGAGGAAGCTCGGAGGAATGAACCCGGGGCATTGCGCCGCGGCCGACGTCGCGGTCGCGACGACGGACAGCACCACTCTCGCGCACATCTTCATGGCTGACTCCAAGGCGGACCGGGAGCCGGTCGCACGCCCGTCAAAGGCACCCGCAGTGCGCCGGATCGTAAGGCTTCCGGTCGCGAGGCCACAAGAGCAATCGCGGCGCCCGCGGTCGCGGCCGCCCCGCCCCTGAGGCGCGCCGCCGCGTCAGTCCAGATGGGCGCGCGCCGAGTCGCCCATCGCCTGCCCGCGCGGGAAATATTCCCGCCAGCGTCGGTCCACGGTCTCGGCCGTGCGCGGGTCGCAGAACAGCTCCGCGGGGTACCAGGGCTTGCGACGGGCGTCGATGAGCACCGGCGGCTCGAAGGACGCCTGACATCGCACGAGCGTCTTCGCTCGCGCGTGAAGGTCGGCGGCGGGCTCGAACCGCGTGAAGGTCGTCCACAGGAAGTTCACGGCGCTGCGCGCCGCCTGGGCGGCGTCGTCGACCAGGACCACGAGCGGCCACTCCGCGAAGGCGGGGTCGGCGGCGAGGCGCTCCGCGGACTTCGCGTCGTCGGCGTAGGCGGGCCCCTGCACGACGAGCGCGCCGCCGCAGAAGACCCGCACGTCGGCGACCGAAGCCGGGGCGCGGCCGCGGAACGCGCGCGGAAGCTCCCGCCGCGGCGGGCCGACGCCGATCAGCACGCCCTTCGAACCTTCGTTCACCTTGGGGCCCGCGTAGTCGAGCGTGTCCATGGACGTGTTCGAGAACACGTAGAGGTCGGTCCGGAAGTCGGCGCGGGCGAGGACGTGCTCGAGGACCGCCTTGAAGTCGCGAAGGTCGAGGCGGCGGTCGAGCAGAAGGAGGAACTTGGTGAGCGAGAGCTGGCCTTCGCCGAGGATGCGGAACGCCGACGCCAGCGCCTCGCGCCCGTAGCGCTCCTTCACCACGGCCGCGCTGAGCGCGTGGTAGCCGGTCTCGCCGTAGCTCCAGAGGTCCTCTACGGCGGGCATCACCAGCGGGAAGAGGGGAGAGAGCGTCTCCTGCAGGAAGTCCCCGAGGAAGAAATCCTCCTGCCGGGGTTTGCCGACCACCGTCGCGGGCAGGATCGGCGCTTCGCGGCGCCACACGTGCGAGCAGCGGAAGACCGGATAGTCGTGCGCAAGCGAGTAGTAGCCGTAATGGTCGCCGAACGGGCCTTCGAGACGCCGCTCGCCGGGCCGCGCTTCGCCGACGAGGACGAACTCCGCGTCGGCCGCGAGCGGCGCCGCGCCGTAGGGATCGTCGGCGAGCCGCAGCTTCTCGCCCAGCAGGAGGGACGCGAGCAGCAGCTCGGGCACGTTCTCCGGGAGGGGCGCGATCGCCGCCGCGACGAGCGCCGGCGGGCCGCCGAGGAAGACGCTGACGGGCAGCGCGTCGCCGCGGGCTTCGGCGGCGGCGTAGTGGAATCCGCCGCCTTTCCCGATCTGCATGTGCAGGCCCATGGCGCCGTCGTCGTACCGCTGCATGCGGTACATGCCGAGGTTGTGCGACCCGTCGGCGGGTTGTCGCGTGAACACGAGCGGCAGCGTGACGAACCGTCCGCCGTCCTCCGCCCACGACTTGATCAGCGGCAGGTCGCCGAGCCGCGCCGGGCGGTCGCATGCGGCGCGCACCGGCGCGCGGCGGACGGTCTTCATCCCGACGTTCACGAGGGAGGCGAAGAGGCCGCGTTCGGCCCAGAGGCGCCGCGGCGTCGGCGGCATGAGGCGGTGCGGCGCGGCGGCGACGCGCGCGAGGAAGGCGCGCCCGCGGTCGCCGAAGGCGAGGTCGACCCGTTCCTTCGTCCCGAAGAGGTTGGTGACCAACGGCCACGGCGAGCCGCGCACGCGGCGGAACAGAAGCGCGGGGCCGCCGGCGGCGATCACGCGACGGTGGATCTCCGCGATCTCGAGGTCCGGGTCGACCTCGGCGTCGACCGCGACGAGGAGGCCGCGCGCTTCGAGGGCGGCGAGGAACGCGCGGAGGTCGCGGAAACCGGGTGGGGCCATGGCGGAGCGGCGCGGGGTCTTAACGCGCGCGGAGCGCCGCGTCGCGCGGACGCGAAGAACGTGCGCGCCGGCGGAAACCGAGACGGGCGGCGGTCGAGCGTCGGGCGGCGTCCGGACGGATGCGCGATCGCGGCGCCGCGCCTTCGCCGCGCCGCGCGCGACGCTATGTTCGGGCCATGACGCGCCCGCCCGCCGCGACGCCGCCGACCGCGCCCGAAGGGCGCACGCCGGAGGAGATCCGCGCGGTCGAAGCCCAGGTGTGGGATTTCACGAAGCACCTCGTGCATCCCGCCGCGCTGTACGCGCTCGCGCAGGTCGTGTTGTGGATCGGCCTCGAGGAGAACGCCGCGTTCCGCGCGCCCGGATTCGGATTTTGGGCGGAGGCGGGCGTCCACGTGCTGCAGTTCCTCGGCGCCTGGGCGGTGCTCTACGGCACGTTGCTCCGCGACATGGGCTTTGCGACGCGGGTCCCGACGCTCCTGTGGTGGTTCGCCGCCGTCGGCGCGGCCGGCGCCTGGCTCTGGCCGGATCGCACGGCGCCCGAGGCGGCGACCGGACTCCGGGCGTGGCTCGCCGCGCAACTCGTCGCGGCGGTCGCAGGTTGGGTCGGCGTCTATCGCACCTGGTTCCGCGCGCGGCGCGCGCACGAGGCGGCGGCCGCCGAGGCCGAAAGCCGCGAAGGCGCCGCGTGAACGTCGCCGCCTTCGTGCAGAGCGCGGCCCACCGCAGCCAGGACGAGTTCTTCGGCTGGCCGCTGGCGCTGTGGTGCCTGGTCCCGTTCGCCCTCGCGATCTGGCTCGCGCGGCGCCGCAAGCGCGTCGAGCCGGAGCCGCCGCACGTCACCGACGCCACCTTCGAGGACCTCGTGCTCCGGTCCGAGATCCCGACGCTCGTCCACTTCTACCGGGCGTGGAGCGTCGGCGACCGCGTGATGGTGAACCAGGCCAAGCGGATCGCCGCGCGCAACGCCGGGCGCAGCAGCACCCTGTGGTGCGACGTCGAGACCTGCCCCGAGTCCGCGGCGCGGTTCCCCCACCTGACGACGCCGGCGTTCGTCTTCTTCGTCGACGGGACGGCCGTCTATCACGCGGAAGGCGTGGTCGACGAGGCCGACGTGGTCCGCGAGATGTGGCTGGCGCACGACGCGTTCCTCAAGCGGCGGGCCCGCGACGCCGAGAGCGGAAGGGACGGCGCGCTCGCGCCTTGAGGGCCCGCCGGCGGCCCCCTAAGATCCGCCGTTCCGAGGAGCCCCATGGCCGAGACGACCGCACCTGCGGCGCCCCCCGCGGCGGCCGCCAAGCCCGCCCCGCCGGCCCCGGCGAAGCGCAAGCGCAAGCCGAAGGACATCGCCGTCATCACCGATTGCTGCACGGGCTGCGCCGGCTCGCCGGTGTGCATCCCGCTGTGCCCGGTCGACGACTGCATGAACCTCATCATCGACGAGGCGCATCAGCCGTTCGGCTTCGTGTGGGTCGACCCCCTTCTCTGCATCGGTTGCAAGAAGTGCGTCACCAAGGGCCCCGAGGGCATGTACCTCGACGGCTGCCCCTGGAACGCGATCATGATGCAGCCGACGGAGAGCTGGGAGGCGGAAAACGGAACGCTTCCCTATTAGGGAAGCGTTCCGTTTTCCTTAGAGGCTCGATTCCGCGCCGCTCGCGGCGCGGCGGGTTCTTGATTCCGCGCCGCTCGCGGCGCGGCGGGCTCTTGATTCCGCGCCGCTCGCGGCGCGGCGGCTTCATGAAGGCGGCTTCGCCGCGGACGGCCGTCGGCGCGCGAGGGCATTCGGCGGGTTTCGGTCGCTGAATTCGCGCCGCTCGCGGCGCGGCGGCTTCATGAACGCGGCTTCGCCGCGGACGGCCGTCGGAGCGCGGCGGCGAACCGGACGCGGGGACAGCGCCGCCGCGGCGCGATGAACGCGGTCGGCGGCGCCCGGTCGGAGCTCTCTTGAGGCCCGCGACCCTCCCGCGAACAGCTCGACATGCGGCCGTTCCTCGACCGCTCTCGGCTTCCGGAGTCGTTCGCGGGCATGACGTGCTCGACGTCGGCTGTTCGAGCGGGTTCTTCTCTTTCGAATTCGAGCGCCGCGGAGCGCGCCGCGTCGTCGGCGCCGACCTGCCGTGCGTCAAGGCGTGCGAAGCGGCGGGACTGAAGTCGGTCGAGTCTGTCGGCGACTTTGAACTGACGACGCCGCAGGCGCCCGCGAGCGTCGAAACGATCGGCGTCGTCCACGCCCGCGCCTGAGCGCCCGCGCCCCCGGACCGTCGATGCACGCGGACGACGGTCGACCCCCAAAGGCGCCGACTCGACGAACTCCGCATCGCAGTCTCGGCGATCAGCGGAGCTCGAGAGCGACGGGGGGCGCGTCGGCGTTCGGCGGGACGACGACGCTCGCGGCGGCGGAGAGCGCGTCGGCTTCCGCGGTCGCGCGGTAAGTCCCGGCCGGGAGCCCGAAAGTCGCGGAGAGGAGGCGGCCGTCGTCGGGGCGCAGATAGTCTTCGGCGAGCAGCGTCCCGTCGGCGGCGCGGATGTGAAGGCGGACGGGCGTCGCCGCGACGCCGGCGGGGAACCGCACCGCGACGCGCACCTCTCGACCGCGGCGCACCCTGACCGCGAGTCGCGTGGTAACGCCGGTCCGGACGTCGACCGGCGTCCACGACTCCGCGACGCCGACGCCGGCGACGTGCAACCGGTAGCGACCCGCGGCGAGCGGCGGCGACGCGCCCCGGCCCCCGTGCAGCTGGAAGCGCTCGTCGAAGGCGCCGCCCTCGGCCACGAGGCGCAGGCGGACGTCGGCTTCGCGGACGTCGTCGTCCAGCGTCGCCGCGACCTCGACGTCGCCGGGCCTTTCCAGAACCACGACGCCGACGTCCCAGGTCTCGCGAGGTGCGAGGCGTCGAGGCTCCAGGCGACGCGGCGCGAATCCCGGGGCGCGCACCGCGACGCGCACGACGCCGGGCGGAACGGCCGCGATCTCGAACGCGCCGTCGCGGTCCGCGCGCGTCGCCGTCGCGTCGTCGCCGTCGCGTCGTGCGTCGACCTCCGCGCCTTCGATCGGCGCGCCGGAGGCGTCACGGACCGTCCCGCGGACGACGCCGGCGGCCCGCGCCGTCGCGGACACGCGGAGCACGATCTCGTCGCGCCCGGGCGCGACGCTCCGCACTGCGGCGACAGGACGGCCCGGTGCGCGGCGATCGGCGGCGAAGACGTCGAACGGCCCGTCGTCGGGAACGTCGACGGCGAACCGTCCGCCGTCGGCCTCGATCGCGGCGACGGACGTCGGCGATGCGTCGGCGGTCGCCCTGCGCACCGTGACGACGCATCCTCCGACGAGCGCGCCTTCGTCGTCGACCACCCGTCCGCGAAGCGGGACGGCCGCCTCGAGGATGAGATCGCGCCGCACCACCGCGCCCGGCGCCGCCGAAAGTCCGGTCCGCATCCGCCCCTTCGCGGCGGGCGCCGTCGCTTCGAGAACGACGGCGCCCGGGGCGAGCCCTTCGAGCCGGAAGGCCCCCGAAGCGTCCGTCCAGGTGCGGCGATCGTCCGCGCGCCGAGCGCCGCCCGACGCGTCCCTGACTTCCGCGCTCGCGACCGGCGCCCCGGCGGCGTCGAGCACGCGGCCCGCGACGGTCGCGGAACGCACGAGGCGCATCGTGACGACGGCGGGGGCGATCCCGTCGACGACGAGCGGTCCGCGCCACGCGGCGAAGCCGGGCGCGGACGCCCAGCAGCGGACCGCGCCGAGAGGCGCGCCGCGGAAGCGGAATCTCCCCTCCGCGTCGCTGCGCGTCCGCAACGCGGCGACCGGCGCCGCGCGAGGCGACGTCGCGTCGTCCGCGTCGACCTCCAGGCGCAGTTCGGCGCGCGCGATCGGGCGTCCGTCGTCGTCGTCGACGACGAGGCCGTCGACGCCGCCGCCGCCCGGCGTCAGTCGCAGAACGACCTCGTCGGCGGGCGGGTCGGCCGACGTCGCGACCGGCGACGGCCCGAACCCGTCGGCATGCGCGAAGAGGTTCCGCGGGCCCGGGCCGACGTCGCGGATCTCGAACGCGCCGTCTCCCGCCGCAGTCGCCGCGTCCGTCCAACCGGCGCGTTCAGCCGGCGCCGACGAACGCACCGTCGCGCCCGGAACAGGCTCGCCGGCGGGGCCGACGACCCGGCCGCGTACCCGCGCGCCGGGGCGGCGTTCCAGGCGCAGAGCCGCGCGCTCTCCGGCGGCGACGACGGTCGCGGCGCGGGCGCCTTCGCGCTCCGCCGCAACGACGCGTCCCGGCGCGACGCGGGCCGTCGCGACGCCGCGGCGATCGGTCTCGAGATCCAGCGTCCGGTAGACGCCGCCTGCGCCGAACGACTCGACCGCGACGTGGGCGTCGGGGATCGGCGCGCCGTCCCGCGCGGAGATCAGGACGACCTCGATCGAGGCGAAGGCCTCCGCCTCGGACCGCGCGGCCGGGGCGGCGTCCCCGCGGGCCGCATCCGCAGGATCGGCGAACGGACGGGACGCGACGGCTCCCGGTTCGAGAAGCGTTCCGCCGCGGATCGGCGCGGCGACTTCGTTCAGCGCCTGGAGGGCGTCGGTCGCGGACGGCGCCGTTCGAAGATCCTCTCCGTCCCGGCGCAGAAGCCAGACGACGCCGAGGAGGACGCAGGCGGCGAGGGCGACGAGCTTCACGGCGGTCGTCATGAGGAAGGCTCCCGCGGCGGCCGTCGCGACGACGACCGGCGATTCAGGCAGGACGAACGCGTGCAGCGCGAGAGCCCAGCCCGCGCGGCGTCCGCCGTAGTCGCGGTCGAGCCGTTCGCGCAGCAGTGCGTGAGCGCGTTTCAGGCGCGTGCGGACCGTCTCGACGGGAACTCCGGCGCGACGCGCGATCTCCCGCGGCGGCAGGTTCTCGAACCAGCGGAGCAGCACCGCCGACCGATACGGCTCGGGCAACGCGAGCACGGCGTCGACGACCGCGCGGCGGGCGGCCTCGCGGTCGAGGATCTCGGAAGCCGACGGGACGCCGGCGGGTCGCCGGTCGCGGCTCTCCGCGTCGCGTCGATCGCGCCGGGCCTTCGACCGCACCGCCTGGCGGGCGAGGTTGCGGACGACGCCGGCGAGCCAGGCGCGCCACGCGAGCGGCGCGGCGCCGCGCGCACGCAGGGCCGCGAGCCAGGCGTCCTGCGCCGCGTCGTCGGCGGCCGCGCGGTCATAGAGCACCGCGCGCGCGAGCGCCCGCAGGAAGGCGTCGTGCTCGAGAAGGGCGGCGGGATCGTCGAAGGCGGAGGACATGCCGCCGCAACGTTGCCGGCCGCGGCGAAACCGGTTCGTACTTCTCTTGTCGCGACCGGCGGCGACCGGCGGCGCGCGCCGAACCGCGCGTCCGCGTCACTTGCGCGACGGGTCGCGCAGAGCCTTCAGGGTGAGGTCGGCCTGGGCCTTCACCTGAGGATCGAGGTCTTCCGTGGCGTTCAGGAAGGCTTCGACGGCTTCGGCGTCTTCGGGGCGGCCGACGCCGGGGAGGACCAGCGCCTTCATCGCGAGGTCGGCGGCGGATTGCGCGGCCGCGACGACGGCCACGACGTCGTCGGCGGCGACGGCCGTGCCCGTCTCGATGATGTGCGTCACCTTGCCCATGACCGGCGCCGCGAGATCGACGGGACCGGACGCGGCGTCGATGCGGCCGATGCGTCCGCCCGCGCCGATGGCGAGGGTCTCGTCGCGTCGCGCGTCGGCGCGGAACGTGCCGGCGACGGGCGCCCGCACCTCGAAGGGGCGCAACATCGACAGCAACGTCGGCCGCGCCGCGCCCGAGCCGTGAAGCGCGAGGGACGCCGCCGCGTTCCAGCGGACGACCGGCTCCGGATCGTCGAGCATGCCGAGCAGCGCGTCGCGGAAGCGCGCTTCGTCGCGGTCGCGGCCCATCGCCCACGCGGCCGCCTTCCGGGTCTCGACGTCGGGGGACGCCGCGAGCGAGACGACCTGCGGATAGAAGGTCTCGGCGGCGGCGCCGCGCGAAACGCCGCGCGCGTTCTCGTCGATGCGCGTGGCCAGCTCGTTGAGGCCGTGCTGCGCCGATGCGGGGCCGGCGTCGGGCGCGAGGTAGGCGGCGAGAGCGCGGTCGTTCAGGCGGCGCCCGTAGTTGTTCTTCCACCAGAAGAGGGCCGGGACGAGCACCGTCGCGGCGAGCAGCACGAAGGGGATCCACGGCGCGCGACGCCGCGGAGGCGCCGGCGGCGGCGGCTCCGGCGTCGACGCGAACGCGCCGTCGGGCGGAGTCGCGGGTCGCGGGACGTCGATCATGGCGGTTTCTAACAGCGGAGGGAGCGCCGGCGCCCGACCGCGCCGCCCCTCCCGAAACGACGCGGCCCCCGGGCGACGGCGTCGTCCGGGGGCCGCGGGGCGCGCCGCGAGGCGCGCGTCGGTCAGCGGCGCTCGGGCTGCGGCGCCGCGTACTCGTTGTAGCGGTAGAGGAAACGCTTCAGCAGGTCGACGTGGTCGCCGCGGTAGTTCTTCACCGCCGCGGGGACGTCGGTCTTGCTGAGACGCCAATGCCCTTCGGCCGTCTTGTTGAAGAGCGCGGGCATCCTGGTGCCCGGATCGAAGAGCTGCGGATCCTGGATCCAACGCTCGACCCAATCCGGATTCAGGCGCGCGGGCGTGAGCGCGAAGGACGGCGCGAAGACCTCGGGGTCGAATTTGTCGTCCTTGGCGTGGCACTTCGCGCAGTCGCCGAGCGTGAACAGTTCGCGCGCGACGCCGACGTCTTCCGCCGACAACGTCGCGACCGACGGCTCCACCTGCGGCAGCGGCTGGTGCGACAGCGCCGCGAAGAACGCGACGAGCTTCTGCACCTCGTTGTCGGAGAGGTGGAACGTCGGCATCCGCACGTTGAGGTACGGCCTCACGCCGTTGCGCTCGCGATGCGTCTCCGACAGCGCCGGGTTCTTGAGGAACGCGGCGAGCCACTTCGGATCGGTGCGATGACCCTGCGTGACGAGCGTCGGAGGCCGGCGGTCCTTGCCGCCGACGAACACTTCTCCGGTCGGAGACGTGACCGGACGCGTCGCCTCCTTCTGGAAGACGGGCTGCGTCCAGATCTCCGGCGTCTCGCCGGGAAGGAACTCGTGGCAAGCCTGGCAGTTGTACTTCTTGACCACCCACCAGCCTTCCTGCACGGCGTCGCGCGGACCTTCGGGGTCGTACACGTAGCCGTTCGCGCGGAGGCGGGGATTCGGGTCGGTGGACCCGAGCAGGAACGTCGTCAGCGACGTGCGGTCGTCGTCCGACAGCCGGAAGTTCGGCATGCGGAGCGCCGCGACGTCGTTCTTACCGCGCTCCTTGCCGTGGTCGTAGAGCCGCGGGTCCTTCAGCTTGCCCATGAAGAAGCCCTGGTGGTCGTACCAGGGCGCCTTCGGGTCCTTCGTCGGCGAGGGGTTCTTGATGTTCGGATCGTGCGGCCGCATCGCCTCGTGGGTGAGGAGGCCGAAGTCGAGCCGTTCCATCGGCTTCGACCCTTCGACCGTCAGCTCGACGCCGATGCGCTGCTCGGCCTCGAGGCCGGCGATCTCATGGCAGCCCGCGCATCCGAAGTGCTTCGTCCAGCGCTCGCCCTCGCGAAGCATCTCCTCGGACGGATTGAGCAGCCACTCCGGCGCGTCCTTGAACGCCTCGCGATTCGACAGCGACATCAGCCAGGTGGCGATGTCGCGGGCGTCGGAATCGCTGAGACGGAGCTCGGGCATCGCCGTGAAGTTGTGCGCGAGCAGCCGCCCGCCCGTCTCCGGGTCGCGGCCGTGCTCCATGTCCCACGCGTAGGGGACGCCCGCCTTCGCGAAGTCCTCGGGCAACAGGTCGCGCTTGCGGTCGAACGAGAACGGCGCGAGGCGGGTGCGCGGGTGCTGCACCCAGTGCACGACGTAGTCGTAGTTCGCCTTCTCGGCCACGCGGGTGAGGTCGGCCGCCCAGTCGCCGCCGCCGAGCCGCTCGCCGTTCTCGGACGCCGAGTGGCAGGCCGTGCAGCCGCGCGAGAGGAACAGCGTCTTCCCGAGCGCGGCGTCGCCGGGCTGAGCCTTCGGCGCCGTCACCGGCAACGCGCGGTTCCAGACGAACGCCGAGATGAGCTGCACCTGACCGTAGTCCGACGCCTTCTTCGACGCGGGGTCGCGGACTTCGTCGCTCAGGTGCCCGTAGCTCGGCATCTTCGTGTCGGGCCGGAATTTCTCAGGCGCCGGGATCCACTCCGGGATCCACGCGGGCTTGAGCTTCGCCTTCGCCTCCTTGAGGTTCGGGCCGACCTTCTTGATCTCCTTGTAGACCTCGCCTCGGCGCGCCGCGGCGACGTCCTGCCGGGTGCGGAGGCGCGTCAGCTCCTGGTCGGCGGCGCGGTCCTCGGTCATGTTCGCGCGGATCAGGGCGCGGCGTTCTTCGTCGAGCCGCTCGCTCGTGGCTTCGTCGAGTTCTTCGCCGAAGCGGCGTTCGTAGCTCGCCTCCAGCTCCTTGCGGGCCGCCGCGAGCTGCGCGGGGAGGTCGGTCTTGCGACGCAGGACCGCCTCGCGGCGCGTCGCGAGATCCTGCAGCTCCTTGTTGACCTCCGTCAACAGGTCGCCTTCGCGGTCGAAGCCCTCGTAGCGGTGGCAACCCCAGCAGCCGCGGTCGCGGAAGACCTCTTTGCCGTGGTTGAAACGACCGCCGTGGGCCAGCGTGATGTCCTGGCGATGGCAGTCGACGCAGCCCGCTTCGACGTTCTCCTTGTCGTGAAGCGGCCACAGCCAGTGCTTGTAGTTGCCGTGGGCCTTGTCGACGCTGGTCACCGCGACGCCGTTGCCGCCGTGGCACAGGCTGCACCCGAACTTCTCGGGATCGTGGATCGCGAGGAGGTCCTTGTTGGGGTGGCTGACGAACGCGCGCTCGCCGCCCATGTCGGAAGCGGCGATGTCCATCGGCTGACGGGCGCCGAGGTGGCACGACTCGCAGCGATCGACGAGGTCGATCGACCCGACGTGGATCTGGTAGATCTTGCGCTCGAAGTCGTCGAGGTCGTCGCGCAGGCCGCGAAGCTGCGTGTTCGAGAGCCCGCGCATGCGGCCCGCCATGAAGGCGTCGACCTTCTTCTGCGCGGCCTGGATCGGCGCCTGCGCCGTGCCGAGCGCCGACTGCACGCGGCCCTGCTCGGCCTTGCGCGCGAGGTACTCGTCGATCAGCGAATCGGCGTCGTACTCCTTCTTGGTCGGCGCGCCGTCCGGCCCCGGGACTTCGATCGTGAAGGTCTTCTTCCGGTAGGCGTCGCGCTCCGCACGGAGCTCCTTCTTGTCGTCGTCGCTCGTCGCGCTCTCGATGCGGTTGACGTACTCGTCGAGACGCCCCTTCCGCTCGCGGAACTGGAAGCTCGTCGCGTCGAAGTACTTCGAGTGCTGGGCGAGGGCCGCCTTGAGGGCGGCGAGGTCGGGCTCGAGCTCCTTACGGACGCGCTCGGCCTCGGCCGTCAGTTCCGCGTACTCCTTCGACGCCATCGCCTGACGCTCGAGGGCGGCGGCGTCGGTGATGCGGGCGTCGAGAAGATCGCGGAACGACTCGACGAAGCGGTCCTGGTAGTCGAGGTAGGGCCGCTTGTGGACGGCTTCGTCGTAGATCGCCCAACCGGTGGCCGCCAGGAGAAGGGCGGTCGACACGGCGATCGGGAGCGCCAGCGAAGTGGTGCGGATCGGGTCCGGAGGGATCGGCTGCGTCTCAGCCATGGAAATCGGACTCCTTCGTTTCGCGTCGTCGAGCGCGCCGAGAGCCGCGCCCCTCGTGTCCTCGAGCCCGCCTCACGGCGGCCCCGTCGTTCCTCGCCGCCGGCCTGCGCCGACGACGTGTTCCATCCGCGCGCCCGAAGGCGCGCCCAAGCGTCGCAGCCCGCGCCGAAGGCGCGCGCGGCAGTCCTTGCCCGCACGCCAGGGTGCGGGCCGCGAACCACGGCCCGCACCCAAGGTGCGGGCTTCGAACAACGGCCGCACCAAGGTGCGGCCTTCGAACCACAGCCGCGCCATCAGCGCGGCTTCATCCGACGACGCGCGCTTAAGGCGCGCGTTTCAGGAACGCCCGCGCCCAAAGCGCGGGCTTTAAATATTGAACCAAGGCGTCACGCAGACGTACTTGATGTTGAACATCAACCGCGCCGCCATCTTCAGCGGCAGGCCGAACATCATCACCGTGAGCGCGGCGGTGGTGTGCAGCTGCGCGGGGTTGAGCTTCGCGACCAGCTCCGGCGCGTACTTCTTGAACAGCGTCAGGAAGAGCAGGTGCCCGCCGGCGAGGTACGCGCCGACGACGCCGAGGCCGAAGATCGTCTTGAACGTCATGCTCGCGTCGCGAAACCCGAGCGCTTCGTGCAGGTCGACGTTCAGGCTGTGGACGATGCGGTGGTGGTCCCACGTCTCTCCCGGCCAGAACCACATCCAACCCGGCCCGCGGATGAACGTGCCGATGATGATCAGCACCAGCCACAGGACGAGGAACCCGATCAGGAACATCCAGATCGAGAACTTGCGCTGGCGGTAGGTGTAGTAGCCGTTGCCGCGCGGATTGACGTCGATGTAGGGGATCGCCATCAGGCCCACGAGGATGATCGACGGCAGCACCACGCCCGCGATCCACGGGTCGAAGTAGACGAGCATCTCCTGAAGGCCGAGGAAGTACCACGGCGCCTTCGAGGGGTTCATCGTCAGGTTCGGGTTGGCGGGCTCCTCGAGCGGCGCGTCGAGGCAGATCGACCACACCACGAGGATCAGCGTCACCACGATCGCCGCGAGCAGCTCGACCTTGAGCAGGTACGGCCACACGTGGACGGTCTGGTCCCAGCCCTTCACGTACGGCTGCGTCTTCCGGTGATGCGTCTTCGCGAGCTCGGGGTCGGCCTCGAGCTTCGCGATGAGCCGGTCGTTGCGGAACGCCTCGCGGAACCCGTACCAGGTGTAGAACGGGATCAGGAAGAGCATGATGACGATCGGCACGTTGTCGGGCGCCGACGTGATCTTCCAGAGTTGATGCCAGTCCATGGTCGTGCGTCTCCGGCGTTGCGCGCGGAAGGGAAGACCCGCCTCAGCGGGTCTTCACCGGGCCCTTCAGATCCTGTTCGATCATCACCGGCGCCGGGCCCGAGATGGCCCCGTCCTTACGGATGCGCCAGAAGTGCACGATCATCAGCACCGACGCGATGATCGGGATCGCGATGCAGTGCCAGATGTACGCGCGGAGCAGCGCGTTCGCGTCGACGATCGAGCCGCCGAGCAGGGCGAAGCGCACGTCGTTGAAGGCGGTGATGCCGAGCTGCGGGCCGAACGGCCCTTCGTGGCCGAGCAGCGGCGTCGCGCGCGCCATGTTCGTGCCGACCGTGACCGCCCAGAAGCCGAGCTGATCGTCCGGCAGCAGGTAGCCGGTGAACGACAGGAGCATCGTGAACAGCAGCAGGAGCACGCCGATGTTCCAATTGAACTCCCGCGGGGGCTTGTACGACCCCGTGAGGAACACGCGGAACATGTGCAGCCACACCGTGATGATCATCGAGTGGGCGGCCCACCGATGCATGTTGCGGATGAAGTTCCCGAACGGGACGTCATGCATCAGGTACATGATGTCGCGGTACGCCTGCCCCTTCGTGGGGTGGTAGTAGAACATCAGCAGCACGCCGGTGATCGTGAGCACCACGAACAGGTAGAACGTGATGCCGCCCATCCCCCACGTGAAGTTGTAGCGGACCGCGTCGCGGTTGATCCGCGCCGGGTGCAGGTGGAGGAAGACGTTCGAGAGCACCGCCAGCGAGCGGTTGCGCGGCGTGTCGTCGATCTTGTGGCGGAAGATCGACGTCCAGATCTGGCCTTCCTTGACCTTCGCGTTGAGGTCCTTGAGCTTGGCCAGGGGCGACTTCTTCGGAGCGGGCGGCTTCGGCGGCGTCGCGGCCGGCGTCGCGGGTTTCGGCGCCCCGGGGTCTTTCATGTCGGACATGCTGGATCCTCTCTGCGGGGCGGATCAGACCGGCAGGTACGCGCCGGGCTTGTCGAAATCGGGGGCTTCGAACACGGTCAGCTTGTCGACCACGATGCGGCCTTCAGCGTTCAGCTCGACCTTGCAGCGCGCCATCGGACGCGGGGCGGGCCCGGCGAAGTTGCGGCCCTCGCTGTCGTAGACGCTGCCGTGGCAGGGGCACTTGAACTGGTTCTCGCCGGAGAGCCAGTCGGGCGTGCAGCCGAGGTGCGTGCACACCGCGCTGATCACGTAAATGCCCTCGGGGCCGCGGCACACCCAGACGCGCTGCGTCGACTGGAACTTGGTGTCGACGCCGTAGCCGTAGTCGGCGGGGTAGCCCGCGACGAAGGTCGTGGCCGGCTCGAAGAGCGTCCGGGGGAAGAAGAACCGCATGAACGTGCCGAGCCCGACGAGGAGCAGGAGCGAAAGGCCCGCCCAGGTGAAGTCGCGGCGGCGCTGGAGCTGGGCCTGCGTCGCGTCGGCCGGGTGCGTCGGGCCGACGGAGCTGACGGCCCCCGCCTTCGGAGGATGAGGCCGCAGCGCCGCGGGATTCACCGGGGTCGCCGGCGCGGCGGGCTTGGAGAGCGGCGCGGGCGCGGGCTTTGCGGCGGGAGGCGCCGGCGGCACGGCGGCGGACGGAGCGGGCGGCGGCGTCGGCGGCTGCGGCGGCGTGGCGGGCTGATCCGGACGATTCTCGTCGGCCATGTCGGACTCCTGACGCGGGGGGAAGCCCGCGGCGGAACGAAGGGTGAGACGGCGGCCGTTCGGGAGCGCGTTCGGCGGCGGCGATCCGCGCGCTCCGACGCCGAGGTTCGCGGCGCGTGCCCGACGAAGCG
>DASPNK010000359.1:0-14926 GCA_035626575.1 Planctomycetota bacterium
GGCCCCGCCGTCTTCGTCGGCGCCGAGCAGGTTGCGGATGAGCCAGTCGCCGGTATCGGGCGAGACCGCGTCGAGCGGATCCGCCTCGAGCCCGACGCAGACGGCGCCGAGCGGGCGACGCTGGTCGTCTTCGTCCAGCGTGGCGAGCTGCGTGCGGACGAACTCCAGCGCCGGGGCGCGGTCGATGGTGTGCACGAAATGCCGCTCGGCGCGGGTGACGACGCCCGCCGCGCCGAACGGGCGCGCGCCCTGCGCGACGGCGGTCGCCATGATTACGTCGCCGGTGAGCGCGACCCCGACGGCGCCCGCCGCTTCGAAGCGTCCGCCGAGGAAGAGCCGGCCGCGCCCGGGGGGACGCCCTCCGCTCTCCAGGCCGCCGACTTTCGGCGACGCGGGGTAGGCGAAGTCGAGACCCTCGACCAACCGCGGCCCGGCGACGCCGACCGCGTCCGACACGAGCACGAACGACGGCTCGGCGTCGGGCGGCACGCCGATCAGATCGGCCCAATCGCGCGGCGCGGCGTCTTCGTCGGGGAGCGCGTCCGCCGACACGTGGAACGTGCGCACGCCGACGCCCGGCAGCGACGCCAGCGTGACCGAAACGGCCCGCTTGCGCTCGATCTCCTGCCCGCCGCCGACGACTCCGCCCGACGTGCACCCGAGGGCGCGCTCGCTGCCCGTGAGCGCAGGCAGCCGCTCCGCCGCCTGCGCCTCCCCCGCCGCGCCGTACCCCGAAAGAAAGACGAACGCGAGATCCGGCGTCGCGCCGCCGAGCCCGTGCGCCGCCGCCTCGGCAGCTTCCGAGACGGCGTCGACGGCCGACTCGCGCACGCTGACGGCGCTTCCCCAACGCATGTCCGTTCGCTCGGCCACCGCGTCGCATTGTCGTCCGCGCCCCGCCTCGGGCCAAACGCAAAAAGGCGACGTCGACCTCGACGCGCGACGGGAGTTACGGCTTTGGCGGACGGACGGCGCGGTATCGACCGGGAACCGCGCCCGCGCAGGAAGCGGCCGGCTCGATGCGAGAAAGTCGGCGCCGCGCGAGGCGCTCTTGACGCGCGAGTTCCGCCGTCAGCGCGCCGCGCCGGTGCGTCGCGCCGCGATTTCGCGAAGGGCGGCGGCGCGGCCGGGCGCGTCGTTGTCGACGCCCAGCGCCATCATCGTCGCCACGACCTCGTCGACCTCGGCCTTCACCTGCACGACGGTGAACCCGGCGCGCCGCGCCCACACGGCGTCGGATTCGTGCTTCAGGCGGAACGCAGGGAACGCGAGATCGCAGTGAATCGCCGTGCAGTAGGCGGCGTACTGCGAAGCTTGCAGATCCCAGAAATAAAGAGTCTCCGGCATGTTCCGATCGCGAGAGCCTAACCGCGCGCCGCCGGCTTCATCGCGACGACCTTTCCGATCTCGCGCAGTTTCTTCGATTCGCTGCACAAGGAGCACACCGGCACGGCCCGCGGCTCGGTCGCAGGCGCCCAGCGCTGCGGGTTCGACCTCTTCACGAGAACCATCGCCCGGCGCGTCGCCCGCGAGCGACAGAGAACGCAGAGAGTCATGGGAGGGACGGCGCCGAAACCCGGTCGGCGCCGCGGGCGCGACGTTCGCCGCCGAGCCGTCGTGGTGCGCCGTGCATGGAGTCGATCATGGGATCCTTCCCCGACGGCGGCGTGCGGTCCGTTCTGAGCCGCGTTCCGACCGACGCGGAGGCGGCGCCCCGCACGTCCGCCGAATCGGCTCGGCGCGCCTCGCTGCGGCGAAACGTCGAACGGAGCGCCTGCGCGGTCGCTCGACGAGGAGCCGGATGCAGGCAACGGCGGACGCCGCACGAGATGCGGTCCGCGCGGCGGGGCGAGACCGTGGGTCCGCGCCGCACGCGGTCCGCAGGATCCGGGGGCGGTTTGCGGGAAGTCAGGCGACCGGGCCGCTCGAAACGTGACCCTTCGTTCGGAACTCGAGATGCTGACCGAAGTAGCGGCGACAGGACTCGAACCTGTGACCCGGGGCTTATGAATCCCCTGCTCTACCAACTGAGCTACGCCGCCGAGAGCTGCGCGTCGTCGCAAGACGGCGCGCCGCAACGGGGAGGCGGTTGTACCAGCGGACGTCCCGCACCTTCAAGCAACGAGCGCTCGCCGACGAGGGCGCACCGAGCCCGCCGCCGACATGCGACTTCACGACGCGCGCCTTCCGAACGGTTCACGCTCGAACCGCGGTCGGGACGTCGCATAAGGCGAGGCAGAGCATGACCGATATACAAAAAGCCATGAGGCGCCGCGCTGAACACCCCCCTCCCCCGAGCGCGACGCCCGGCTGCAGGTCCCGTTCGAACACGACGCGACCGACCCCTCCCTCCCCTCTCTCCCGCTGACGGGATCGCAGCCGACCTCCTGAGGCGCCCGCGGTTACGGCCGCGGGCGCCTCCTTTTTCTGCGCTCACGCGGGATTTCGGAGGCGACGCGCGCGGCGCCGAACGCAGCCCGCGGGACGGCATCGCGGTCCCGCCGAGAACTTTTCGCGTCCCCTTCGACGGCAGATCCGCGCTTAGCCGTCCGAGGGCTTACCAGTTCCGCGCGATTCGATGATGCTTCGGCGGTGACTCACCTAGCGACCCGTCCCGACCCCTTCGACGCGTTCCTGACCCGACTTTGGGAAGACGTCGAAGCGGGGACCATCCGCCCGTCCGCGGACTACGCCGCCGAGTTCGGCGTCAACCTCGAGCGCGTTCGCGAGGAGTGCGCCGCCGTCGAGCGCATCCGTCAGGAAGCGCCCACCGAGCCCGAGGCGCCCGACCGCGCCGACGCGGCCGCGCCCGAGAGCGTCGGGCCCTACCGCCTGCTCGGGAAGATCGGCAGCGGCGGATTCGGCGACGTGTTCATCGGGCGCCGCAGGGACACCGGCGCGCAGGCGGCGGTCAAAGTGCTGCGCCGCGGCGAGGCGGCGGACTACGCGTTCAAGAAATTCCTCCAGGAGTCGCAGCTCACCAGAGCGATCGACCATCCCGCGATCTGCAAGGTTCTCGAGAGCGGCGTCGACGAGGGACGCCCCTGGTACGCGATGGAGTACGTCGAGGGCGAGTCGTGGGGCCGGCGCCTTGCGAAGCGTCGCGCGGCCGCGGCCCGGCCCCGCTCGACGGCGTCGACGCCGTCCACCCCGCGCACCCGCGCCGAGGTCGCGGAGGCCGTCGCCGTCGCCGAAGCCGTCGCTCGCGGGCTGCACGCCGCGCACGAAGGCGGCGTCGTCCACCGCGACGTCAAGCCAGGGAACATCCTGCTCCGCACCTCGGACGGGGCGCCGGTGCTGGTGGACTTCGGCCTCGCCGTCGACGTGGCGAACGTCGAAGGCCGCCTCACGCGCACCGACGCGCGGCTCGGCACTTTTCTCTACATGTCGCCCGAACAGATCGCCGGGCGGACGGTCGATCCGCGCAGCGACGTCTGGTCGCTCGGCGTGACGCTCTACGAGGCGCTGACGCTGACGCCGCCGTTCCGGGGGACGACGGAGATCGAGGTCGCCGACCGCGTGCGCGACGCGGACCCCGAAGACCCGCGGCGCCTCAACGCGGCGATCGGCCTCGACCTGAAGATCGTCCTCGACACCGCGCTCCAGAAGGACGTCGAGCGGCGGTACCGCTCGGCGTCGGAATTCGCCGACGACCTCAAAGCCGTCCGCGAACGCCGTCCGATCGAGGCGCGGCCGCCGTCGGTCGCGCGCCGCCTCGCGCTCTGGTTCCAACGCAATCGTCTCGCGGTCGCCGCAGCGACCGTCGTGATCGCAGGCCTCGTCGGGAGTTTCCTTCAGATCCTCGCCGCGAAGGACGTCGAACGTTCGGCGCTCGCGAAGAGCGCGGCCGCGCTGGCGCGCTCCCGAGCGGTCGCGTGGTCGTCGCTCGCGCGCGCGTCCGGCCCGTCGCGCCCGGCGTTCGCGGCGGTCCTCGCCGCCGAAGCGGTGCGGGCCGACTCCGACCCGGCGCTGCGCGGCGTGCTCGCCGAAGCCCTCGGCCGTACGCGCGAGGACCTCCTCCTCCCGAACGCGCGCCTCGCGGCGTTCTCGGCCGACGGCGCGCGCTGCGTCCAGGTGTGCGGCGCGGCGCGCGTCGTCGTCCACGACCTCCGCACCGGCGCCCGCGTCGGCGATTGGGTCGCCGTCGAGCCGCCGCAGGACGTGATCGTCGCGCCGGACGGCGCGTCCGTCTTCCTCCTGACCGGAAGCGGAGGCGTCGTGTGCGCGACGTCCGACGGGTCCGCGGTGCATCGCTTGCAGTCCGCGCGACCGCCGACGCTGGTGACGCCCTCGCCGCGCGGGGATGCGTGGGCGGCGTGGTGCGACCGCGAAGCGTTCGTCATCGACGCCGCGGGCGTCCGAAACCTCCCGCCGCACCCCGAGCCGCCGGCGCGGCCGTTCTTCCTGAGATCCGGCGCCTTCACTCCCGACGGCAAGCGCCTGATCGTCGCGGGCGCCGACGCGGTCGGAATCGTCTACGACGCGACGACGCTGCAGGAGGTCGCACGCTCGCGCGCGCCGCTCGCGTCGTCGCCCCTCGGCATGCCGAAGGTCGTCGTCGGCGCCGACGGGAAACGCGCCGCCGTCTCGCTTGCGAACGCCGCGTCGGACGTTCTTGTGTGGAACCTCGCGACGGGCGAGACCGCCGCGCCGGACGCCCTGAAGAACGCGCTCGCCGTCGCCGCCGCCCCCGCGGGATCGCGCTTCGCCGTCCTGCAGCGCAACGGACGCGCTCTCGTCTTCGACGACGTCGCGACGGAACTCGCACAGGGGGCGCCGCCGGAGCCGGCCGTCGCCGCCTGGATCGCATGGAGCCCCGACGGCGCCTCGGTGGCCGTCGCCGGCGCGCGCCCGCTGCTCCTCGACGTCGACGGCCGCACGCCGCCCGAGATCGCCGACGGGCATCAAGGCGCCGTCGGCGCGGCGACGTTCGTCGGCGCCGGCGTGCTCGCCACCTGGTCGCCGCACGATCGCACCGTCCGTCGCCGCTCGGTCCAGGGCGTGAAGCCGCAGGACCCTGCGCTGTACCACCGGCTCCTCGCGAACGTGTCCCCCGACGGCGCGTCCATCGCCAGGGACGCCGCCGGCAAGCCTGGGACGGCGTCGGTCGACCGCGCGGCGGTCGAAACCCTCCTGAGCGGGGGGTCGACGCCGGCCGGCCTCCGCGCCGCCCGCCGCGTCGGCGACGCGGGCGCGATCTGGTCGGGCGACGGACGCCGCATCGTGACCTTCCGCGACGGACGTCTGCGCGCCTACGACGCCGCGACGCAGGCGCCGGTCGGCGAGCCGCTCCTCGTCGCCGACGACGTCGGACCGGTCTCGGTCGCGGTCGACGCGACGGGCGCGCGCGCCGCGGTCGTCGCCCACATGAAGGCCGGCGCGCCGTCTCGCGGCGGCGTGTTCGACTTCGTCGCCGGCCGCCGATCGCGGTCGTTTCCCGACGCGCCGACCGTCGGCGCGGCCGCGCTGATCTCCGCCGACGGCCGATTCGCCGCCTGGTGGTTCGACCAGGGCGGCGGCGGCCTGGTCGCCGTCGACGGCGACGCTCCGGCGACGGACCTCGCCGACGCCGAGGGGCATGTGATCGTGGCGGCGTTCGATCCCCTCGGCCGCCGCTTCGCCGCCGCCGTCGATCTCGGCTCGGGCGCCCACGAGATCAGGATCTGGTCGCTCGCGTCCGGAACGCCGACGCGGGTCGCGGGCTTCCGACCAGCGGGCCTGGCGACGCCCGCGCTGCTCGCCTGGAGCCCCGACGGAGCGCGCCTCGCGATGTTCGACGAGGCCGGCGCCGCCTGCGTGACGGACCAGGACGGCGCCTTGGACTGGATCGTGCCGCGACCGGCGACGACCGTCGCGCCGGTCGCCGCGGCGTTCTCCGACGACGGGCGCCGGCTCCACGTCCTCGACGCCGCGCGACGCTGGCGACGCTTCGCGGCCGATCCCGCCGCCGAAGCGGCGCGCACGCGGGAACGGCCGCTCACGCCCGACGAGCGCGAGGAGGCGGGCCTCGCCGACGCCGCCGAAATCGCCGCGGCGCGCCGCGATTGGGACGCCCTCTGGGGAGGGCGCGCCTCGCGGGCTCCGCCCGGAGCGCCCTGACCGCGCCGCCTCGGCCTGATTCCGCCCTCGTACCCCGGGGGCGGAGCTTCACCGCGGACGCATGACGCGCCGCGGAACAACACGGAGAAAGGCATGAGGCGCGCGACGATCATCGCGGCGGCGGCGGGGCTTTGGGCGTTGGGAGGATGCGCGAGCGGGGACGCGTCGAAGACGCCGAAGACCGGCGACGCGCGCGGACCGGCGGTCCGCCGCGACGCGGCGGCGGTGGACACGATGGACGACGGCTCGGGCTATCCGCGGTTCCAGGTGCGCACCGACCTCGACGGCGACGTGATCGCCACGGCGTCGCACACGCCGCCGGCCGAGCTGACGGGCGGCTTGGCGGATGCGGCGGAGGCGTTCCTCGAGCAGCTCGACGACAGCTGGATTTCCGGGGCGACGGAGGAGATCCTCGACGTCGAGACGATGAACCGCGGGGGCGTCGTCTCGATCGAGATGACCGTCCGCGTCACGCAGGGATCGAACTCGACGATCATCGAGCGCGAACAGTCGCCCGCGGGCGCCTCCAGCCCGATGACGCCGCGTTACGAACTCACCATGGCGGCGACCGCCGACGCGACGGCGATCGCCGCGATGATGACGGCGAGCGCGCCGTATCTCATCTCGCCGCCGTCCGGCGCGGCGATCTCCGCCGACGCCGTCTACCAGACGAGCGACCTCGCGAACCTGCCGCGGCCGCCCTGGGCGACGCAGCCCACGTCGCCGGTTTCTCCGATCGGCTACATCCTGCGCCGCGCCGACGACTCGGGTCGCCATTACAAGATCCTCTTCGGCACGAGCACCTCGACGGTGACGGCGATCTTCACCGAAGAGCTGGTCGGCGACACCGAGTACGAGTCGCAGATCGCGCTGATCGCGTACCGCTGAGCCCAGGAAAGCGCAGGTTCGCCGCTCGCGCCGCGGGCGACGAACCTGCTTCGCCGGGCTTCCGCCGCGCCGAATCGGCGGCAGACCGGCGGTGCGGGCGCGTCCTCGGAGGCTGCGCCTCCTCGGCACGGCTCTCCGCGGTCCTCGCCGGACACGGGAACGGGATTCTTCTCGCGGCGTGCGGCGCATGGACCGCAGGTCCGCGCCCGAAGCGCAGCGGAGGGACGGCCCTGCTTCGTCGGGCTTCCGTTGCGCGTCGCCGGGGCCTCAACCGCCCGGGGCGCCCTCCCGGGCCTGGTTGATGTTCCACTCCGGGATCTCGACGACGACGTCGGAGGTCCCGTCGGGGACGCACTGGCAGCCGAGGCGCGACTGCGCGGTGATGCCGGGCGCCTTGTCGAGCTGGTCGAGCTCCGCGTCGGTCGCCTCGTTGCAGCTCGCCGCGCCCTGCTTCACGAAGACGTGGCAGGTCGAGCACGCCACCACGCCGCCGCAGGCGTGGTCGAGCGGGACTCCGTGCGCAAGGGCGATGTCGAGCACGCTCCCGGGGAGCCCGGTGCGCCCGTACGGAAGGCACGAGGGATCGACGTCGACCACGACGCCGTAGGTGACGAAGTTCAGCTTGTAGGGGCGCTCAGGCTTCTTGAACGACGCCGGCTTGATGTAGGGGTTCGTGCCGCCCATGGCGCTGACCTCGCGACGCGGCGGGCGGGTCCCGACGCGCCGCCTCAAGCTACGTCCGCGCCGCCCCCGCGAAAGGCGACGTTCCGCCGCTCCCGCGCGGCGCGGCGCCGGCTCGGCGGGCTCGCCCGTATCATGGGCGACGCATGTCGATCGACCACCTGCGGCGGTACGTCCGCGACGTTCCCGACTTCCCCAAGCCGGGCATCCTCTTCCGCGACATCACGCCGCTCCTCGGCGACGGCAAGGCGTTCGCCGAAGCGATCGACGCGCTCGCGGCGATCGCGCGCACGGTCAAGGCCGAACGCATCGCGGCGCCCGAATCCCGCGGGTTCATCTTCGGGGCGCCGGTCGCCGCCCGCCTCGGCGTCGGATTCGCGCCCATCCGCAAGCCGGGCAAGCTCCCCGCGAAGAAGCGGCGCCTCACCTACTCGCTGGAGTACGGGACCGACGTGCTGGAGATGCACGACGACGCGATCCGCCCCGGCGAGCGCGTGCTGCTCGTCGACGACCTCCTCGCGACCGGCGGCACGATCCGCGCCTGCGCCGACCTCGTCGAGGCGGTCGGCGGGCAGGTCGCGGGATTCGCGTTCGTCATCGAGCTTCTCGCGCTGCTCGGGCGCGAGCGCCTCGGCGTCCGTCCCGTCCATGCTCTGCTGGCGTACTGAACCGATGCGCCTGATCCTCGTCGCGGCGCTCGCCGCGGCCGCCGTCGACGCGCAGGACGCGCCGCGGGCCCGGACGTTCGACCTGTTCTCCGTGCGCCTCGATTCGGCGGGGCTCGGACTCCCAAAGGCGCGCGTCACGGGGGCGCGGCGCGCGACGGTGGACCGCGAGTCCGTCGACGTCGACTTCGACGACGGGCGCCGGTGCATCCTGACGGCGGACCCGGACGGCGGCGTGAAGATTCTCTGGACGCATCGCTTCGGCGCCGAAGGCACGTCGATGCGCGACGGCCCGGGCCGCGACGCGATGTACCTCAAGCTGGCGGAGAGGTACCGGAGCCGCGGACGTTCGCCGCGCCTCGAGGAGCGCTTCGGGATCGTTCGCGAGGCGGTCGACGGCGACCCTGCGCCGGAGACCGTCGACGCCGACGCTCTGATGCGGGAGGCGCTCGAGGCGTCGACGGGCGCCGGCGGCGGCGCGCAAGGCGCGGGCGAGTTCCTCGGGTCGTTTCCGCTCCGCAAGCTGCTGTCGGAAGCGGAAGCCGCCTCCTACGCCGAGGCCTGGCGCGAAAAGCGCTCGAAGCGCGCCGCGCGCCGCAACGGCTTCGAACCGACCGCGCCGCTCCTCGCGTTGGCCGACGCCGAGACGGTCCGACGGCTCTTCGACGAATACGTCGCGCTCGCCGACAGCCTTTCGCGACGCCCCGAAGACGGCGCGGAACCGGTCGACTTCACGCCGACGATGCACCCCGTCGTCTACGAACGTCCCCTCACCCTCGCCTACCTGCAGACGGACGATCCCGTCGTGAAGGGCTACGCCGGGTGGATGCTCTACGAACGGAACCGCGGGTATATGCTCGAGGCGCTCACGGACGACGTGACCGCAGGCCGCGTAGTCCTTCCCGGCGACGACGCCCAGCGCGCGCAACGCGAGCAGCGCCTGGTCCGCGCCCGCCGCACGCGCGACGTCCGCTCGGGCGCCGTCGCGTTCGGCGCCGGCGCGGCGACGCTCGTGGCGCTGCTCTTCGCGATGCGCTTCGGCCTGCGGCGCCTCCTGTTCCGCTGAGCCGGCGCGTCGCTCAGCCCCACACGTCGCGCCACTCGGAGCTCCAAAGCGCCGCGGGCGCGTCGCCTTCGATGCGACCCGGCGCGATCCACCGCGCGGGCGCCGCGTGCGGGAGCTGCGACGCGTCGCATCCGGAATCGGGCTCGACCGGGTGGCGGACTTTCCAGCGTCGAAGGAGCGGCGTCGGGTCGAGAGGGTTCGGCGGCGCGCCGCGGAGCAGCACGCCGACGCCGAAGTGCAGCACCACGAAGGGGAACTCCTCGGAGTACGGCGCGGTCGCGCCCAGCGTTTCGCCTTTTCGGACGCGCGCGCCGCGCCGCGCCGTGACGCGGAAATCGACGAGGTGCACGTACAGCCGCGGCCCGGGCGCGGCGCCCAGCGCGAGGACGACGCCGCCGGGTCCCGGCTCCGGGTCGGCGCCGCGCCCAGCGCGTTCCAGCACGCCGTCGCACGGCGCCCGCACCGGCAGCCCCGCCGGAAGCTGACGCACCAGCCCGCCCCGCACGTAATAGGCGAAGTCCACGCCGGCATGGGCGCTGCCGCGATCGCCTTCGACCCAGTACCCGTCGGGCGCCTGCCGCACCCAGTCCCACGGCCCGCCGGCGCGCCACAGCTGCGGCGTCCCGAACGCCGCGCCGTTGGGGACGAGCAGCCGCGCGCCGCGGCCGAGGTCGGCGACGTCGAGCGGCGGGACGCTTTCCAGGAACAACCGCGCGAGCGGGTCGGCGGCGCGCGCCATCGTCAGGCCGACGCGGCGCCCGCGGTCGACGGGCCGCGCGCGCCGACGTCCTGCGCGTCGCGACGACGGCCGGCGTCGCGCCAGAGGCCTCGAATCCCCGTCCATAGGTTCGGGTTGACCGTGCGGAAGTAGGGCGAGTCGGCCGGCACGCGTGCGACGATGCGCCGGTGCGCCGTGCCCAGCGCGTGGTACGGCAGGTCGGGCACGAAGTGATGGAGGCCGTGGTAGCGGAGCCCGACGGGCGCCCACAGTTCGGTCCACCACGCGCCGGGGACGTTGACCGAGTCGTAGAGTTGGCCGTCGACGTCCATCTCGCCGCCCGCGTTGCGATAGCGGTGCGCGCCGAGGGTGCGGAGCGCGTTGACGAAGGCGACGCCCGCGGAGATGCCGTACCACTGTACGAGCGTCGCCGCGGGAAGGCGGCCGGCGAGGATGAGCGCGACGACGGTCCAGCAGACCAGCCAGGCCGCGACCTCGGTGACGAGCCAGCGGCGGCGCAGATGAGCCTGCGGCGGTTCGCGCCGGAACGCATAGTTGATCGCGAGCGACGAGGCGCCGGCGATCACCAGCTTCCGCAGCCGCCCGCCGACGACGAGCGAAACCGGCGCAAGGATCGCGAAGCGCGCGAAGAGCAGGGCCGGGAGCACGAGCGGCTCGACGAGGTAGCGCACGATGCGCGCGCGCGGTCCGCAGCCGAACGGCAGGTATTCGGGGTCGCCCGGAGTGCCGTAGACGCTCCGTCGGTGGTGCAGCGTGTGCACCTCCTGGTACATGAAAGACGGCAGCAGGAGCGGGACGCCCGCCAGCGCGTCCCACGCCGCGGGGAAGCCCGGCAGCTTGACGCGCGCCGCGTGAGTCAGCTCGTGCGTGAAAAGCACCGCCCGGTACAGGGCGAGCGCGGCGAGCGCGGTCCACCCCGCGTGGGCGAGGCCTCCGCGCGGCGCCGCGACCGACGCCGCGAACGCCGCCCAGCCGACGGCCGCCGACAGCAGGAAGTCGACCCAGTAGACGCCCGCCCGCGGCTCGAAGAGGTCGTCGCACCAGGCGCGGACGTCCTTCAGCGGCATGGAAGGGGGCTCGGACATCGCCCCCGGTTTTATCAACGCGCGGGCCCCCGGTCGCACGCCGGCGACCGGGGGCCTCTCTCAGACGCGCCGTTTCGGCGCGGCGCGGTCAGCGCCGCCCGCGGACGGGAACTCGAACCGGCGCAGGGGCGGGAGCGGGAGCGGGCGCATCGCCAAGCAAACGCTCCTTCACCGCGTTCCACAGGCGCTTGATCGCCTCGACGATCGCGTCGCGATCGCCGCCCGCAGCCCGTCGGTCTGCGTCGTGGGTGTCACGGGGCTGCGTGGTCATGGATGTCCTGTAGGCCGGATCGACCGCTCGGCCACGGTTCTTTACGCGCGTCCGCGGGCCGCGTGAGCCGAGCCGCCGTCGGCGGCATCGTCGTCGCCTCGCCGGACGGGCGTCAAGCCCGCCGCCGTTCCCCCCCGATAGAATCTCCGACGCCGTGCGCGCGCCGCCCTGCGCCGCGCCTCCCGGCCGCCCGCGGAACCCGCGTCGGCACGCCGCTTCCCGCCGCTCTATGCACTGGGAAGACGCGCCGACGTCCGCCCCCCTCCCCGGCGCACCGCGCGCGTTGGATCGGACCCTCGCCATGTGGGACGCCGACCGCATCCGCGCGGCCGTGGCGCGCCTCCCCTCCTGGAGGCAGGTGCTCGACCTGAAAGGCGTCGCGACGCCGGGGCGTTTCGACGTCGCGCCTCACCTCGATGCGTTCGACCTTCCGCCGTCGTTCGCGGGCCGCCGCGTCCTCGACGTGTCGGCGTCGTCGGGATGGTTCTCGTTCCTCGCCGAAGCGCGCGGCGCGGAGACCGTCGCGGCCGATCTCCCCTCGTGGGCCGATCAGGACTTTCCGACGTGGTACCGGCGCAAGACGCTCGCCGAGCTGGCGCCGGACGCGTTGACCGCGCTCGACCACGACTACGTCCACGGGCCGTTCGAGCTCGCGCGCGACGTCCTCGGCTCGCGCGTGCTGCGGCTGCGCTCCCGCGTCTACGACCTCGCCGAGAAGGCGTCGGGGCGCTTCGACTTCGCGCTCTTCCACGACGGCCTCGACCGGCTGCGCGATCCGGTGCGCGCGCTGGAGGCGATCGCCGGCGTTCTGACGCCCCAGGGCATGGCGGTGGTCGCCGTCCCGATCGACGACGCGGCGCCCGGCGCCGTCGCGCGGTTCTTCGAGGATCCGTCGGAGCCGACATGGTGGCGCCCGACGCCCGAGACGCTCGCCGCGTGGTGCCGCATGGCGGGTTTCCCGCGCGTGGAGCTGCGGGGGCGATTCCGCCTCGAGGCGCGCCGCGAACCGGCGTTCTCCGAGACGGTGCAGGTCGTGCACGCGCGCTTCTGAGCGAGGACGCCTTCCGCGGATCGTCCGCGCTCCTTCGCGGGTAGCGCAGGTTCGCCCGCTCGTGAAGCGAGCGACGAACCTGCTTCGTCGATCTTCCGCAGGCGCGGCGTAAGCGATCCTGCGCTCCGTTTCGGCGCCGCGACGAAGTCGCGGAACTTCGCGCGGGCGCGCTTCAGGAGACGAGCGCGGCCTGCTCGTCGCGCGCCATCGCGACGAGGATCGGGTCCTCCTTCTGCCGCGCCGCGAAGTCCGCTTTCGACCGAAGGCCCTGCCAGCCTTCTTCGACGAACGTCTGCGCGATCGCGCCGCCGAGCGTGTCGCCCGGGCCGAGGAGCACGAGCCGATCGGGCGCGTAATCGCGAAGGACGACGCGGATCGACGCGGTGAAGTCGTACGTCGCGACGATCTGCTCGCCGACCGTGTAATCCAGAAGCGCGCGCGGATCGGCCGTCAGGGGTCGGTGTTGCCGTCCGCGGCCGTCGATGAGCGGCACGGCGGGCGCACGCCACGGCAGTTCTCCGAAGCGGGCGCGGGCCTTGGCCGAGACGCCCTCCAGCAGCGGCGAGTGAAACGCCGAGTGCCCCTGCAGCTGGAAGGGATACTCGCGCTCGCCGAGCTTCCGCTTCGGAAGCGCGGCGAGCAACCGCTTCACGCCGTCGGCGTCGCCCCACAGGACGGCGAACCCGCCGAGGCGGATCGACCAGCCGACCGCGGCGCCGGCCGCGGCGACGTCGGCGAGCGCCGCCTCGACTTCCGCGCGGCGCGCCGGGTCGGGTCGCCAGGCGTCGTCGACGACCGGCGTGATGAGCTGTCCGCCGATCACGCCGTCTTTCTGCATCGCGCCCATGCCGTCGGCGAGCGTGAACCCCGCCTCGAAGTCGAGAGCGCCGGCGACGTGCAGCGCCGTGTACCAGCCCATGGAGTTGCCGCAGACCGCGACGACCTCCGCTTTCGCCGGGTCGATGCGGAGGGCGTCCGTCGCGGTGCAGGCGTAGATCAGCGCGCCGGCGTTTTCGCCCGCGAGGTGTCGCGCGCCGAACGCCGCGGCGCCGTCGAGCTCGCGGAGCGACGCGTCGCCGCGCGCGGCGCGCACCGCGTCGGCGTGCGCGAGGCGCCGCTCGGTCTCCGCCGCCGCGCGCGCCGGCAGCGCCTTGCTGAAGAACCCGAGCTCGGACTTCGTGTAGGTCCCGCGGCCGGGACAGACGAGGGCGACGCGGCGGGACAACGAATCAGGCTCCGTGCATGCGGTCGCGAGACTTGGGTGCAGTCGGATCGAACGCGGCGCGCATGACGGCCGCATCGGACGCGACCGGGGAACGCCGGCGGAACGCGATCGCCCAGACCAGGTACCAAAGCACGACGGAGATCACGGTGAAGATGACCGACGTCATGACGCCGGCCATGAGGAACACCTTCAACGGCGACATGTCGGCGCCGAAGTCCTTGAGGACGTCGAGGCGATACCGCACCGGCGAACCGTCCGGCTTCGTCCACTCCTGCGCAAGCGCAAGGGCGTAGACGGCGCCTTGACCGAGGCGGTAGGGGATGTGGAACGCGAGCGAGGTCTTCACCCAGGTCGCGAGGGACTCGCCGCGCCGGAGGAGGACGACGATGACGCACAGCACCCACGCCAGACCGATGAGGTTGACGCTGAGAAACTTGGCGGACGCGGGATGATTCACCTCGAGCCACGCGCGCACGGTCGTGAGCGCGGCGGCGATCAATCCGGGAATCAGTCCGTAGACGACGACGGGAGAGCGCATGGGCGACTCTAACCCGATCGGTCGAATCGGCGTCAAGGGCGCCGTCAGCGCGCCGCGATCTCCGCGGGGCGCGGCGTGCGCGCCAACGCGAGCACCCGGTCGAGCACGCCCGCCTCGCTCGGAAGCACGTGGGTCCACGCCGTCCCCAGCGGGATGTACACGTCTTCGCCGGCGTAGCGCGCGAGGACCGGCGCCTCCGGCCCGAGCCGCTCGACGAGCGTCGCGAGGATCCCTTCGCTCAAGCCCCCGGTGCGTCGCCCTTCGTCGACCACCAGCACCCGACCGACCTCCCGCGCCTGGGAGAGCACGGTCGCCTCGTCCCACGGTTGCAGCCAGCGCAGATCGACGACCCGCACGCGGACGCCGTGCGCCTCGCGCGCGGTCTTCGCGGCGCGGAGCGACAGCCACGCGCCGTTGCCCCACGTGACGACGACGACGTCGGCGGGCGCGTCGGCGTCGTACACCCGCGCCTGCCGGAACGGCGTCGCCGCGCCGGGCGCCGGGTACGGGAACGACCAGAGCTCGTCCTTCTCGGCGTGGAGGTCCTTGGTCATGTAGAGCGCGATCGGCTCGAGGAAGACCGTCACGCGCCCGTCGACCTTCGCCAGCGCCGCGCAG
>DASPNK010000360.1:0-2802 GCA_035626575.1 Planctomycetota bacterium
GGTTCGTCGCGGCGGGGTCCGCGGGCGCGGTCGCCGCGCTGCTCGGCGCGCTGCCGATCGCCGCAGCGCTCGGCGCGCCGCCGAGGTCGCCGCGGCGTCGGCGCGCGGCGCTCCTCGTTGCGGCGTGGCTCGCCGGGTGCCTGACGCTCGCGGCTGCCGCGAACGCGTCGACGGCGCCGACCGGCAAGACGGCGACGCTGCGCGAACGCCTCGACTACGCGCGGACCGGCCTCCGCATGGCGGCGGACTCCGGCCCGTTCGGCGTCGGCCTCGAACGCGTCGCCGAGTCGGCGCCGCGCTACCGGCGGCCGGGCGAGGCGTTCAGCCGCTCGCTCCACAACTGGTGGCTCGAAGGGTGGGTCGAAGCGGGGATCTGGTTCGTGCTCGCCGCGGCGCCCGCGACGTGGTCGATCCTCCGACGGCTGCGTTCCGTCGCGGCGACGACGTCGTCGACGCCGCCCGTCGCGGCGCCCCGAGACCGGGCGTGGCCGATCGGCATCGCGCTCGGTGTCGCCGTCGCCGGCCTCGCCGCGCGGTCCGTGCGCTTCACGCCTTACGGCGCGATCGCCGACCCGACGGTCGACGTCGTCGTGAACGCCGCTCTCGCGACCGCCGTCGTTCTCGCCTTCCGCCGGCTCGCGGCGGACGTCGGCGTCGACGGCCCTTTACCGCGGCGCGCGGCGGCCATCGGACTTCTCGCGTTCCTGCTCCACGGCTGGATCGATTACGACCTGAAGGTCGCCGGCGTCGCCGTCGCCTTCGGGGCGTGGTGGGGCGCGTCGACCGCCGCCGCGCCCGCCGGCGCCGTCGCGCGGCGCGCCGACCGCATCGCCGCGGCGGCGTTGGGCGCCGCGGCGCTGCTCGCACCGCTGATCGTCGGTCCGGCGGAGTAGCGCGACGTCGAGGGACGCCGTCAGCGCGCCGCCCAGAGGACGTCTTTCACGTAGCGGGCGAAGCGCGTCTTCGCGTGCTTCGCGAGCCACGCGGCGCGGGTCGGAGCGTCGGGGGCGAAGGGATCGGAAAGCGCGCGCCAGGCGGCCTGGGCTTCGGCCTCCGGCTTCAGCGCGCGTTGCAGCCGTTCGAGCTCGGCCACCTCCCGGGCGAGCTTCGACGCCTTCGCGCGCGCCAGGAGGCGCGCCGCGCGCCTCTGCCCGCCGCAGGCTTCGGCGGGAAGCTCCGAGTGCGCGGCGGCGGCCTCGAGCGCGACTTCGCCCTCGAGATCGCGCTTGAAGACGTCGGCCCACGACTCAAGGCCGCGGCCCTTCGCCTTCGCGCCGAGCCCGGAGACGAACGCACGGTAGGCCGCGAGGTCGCCGTCGGCCAGCGCCTTGAACGCCCGGCGCGTCGCGGCCGGCGCCGCGCCCGCGTGCAGCGCGGCGAGGACGCTCAGGCCGACGCTCGCCGTCGCGTCGACCTCCGCCGCAAGGACCGGCCCGAGCGGCATCAGCACGTCGGGCGGCCAACCGATCCCTTCGGTCTTCACGCCCTTCACCGGAGTCGGACGGTCGCGCACGCCGAGACGGAACGCGGCCTTGCCGGACGGAAGCTCGAACGTCTCGGGAATGATCCCCCACCCTCCGGTCGGGCGGCCGACGGAAATCGCCCGCTCGTGTTCGCTCAGGCCCCAGACGAAGGTCTCCGCGGACGACACCATGCGCTCGTCTTGCAGCAGCACGGCGGGTCCGTCGAAGTTCCACGCGCCGGTCGGCTCGATCGACCGATGCGGCCCGTTCGGCGTCGCGCGCGCGAACAGCCGGCCGATCATGTCCCACGCCGGGCCGTCGCCGCCGCCGCCCATGCCGCGGCCGTCGATCAGCAGCGCCTCGAGGCCTCTGAGTCCGTCGAACGCCGCGTGGAACGCCTTCTCCGTCGGCGCGTCCATGCCGCCGGTGATTTCGAGGCGACCGACCCGCTTCGACCACGGCGTCTCAAGGAATCCCGACGCGGCGCCCGCGGCGGCCGGGAACCCCGCCGGACGGCGCGCGCCGTCGGCGTCGAAGGCTTTCCCGGACGGCGACCACGGTCGAACCCGGACTTCGACCAGCCCCTTCGGCGCGACGAACGTCGTCGCCGACTCCTTCCGGCCGCCGAACGGGAGCAACCGGTTGCTCAACGAAGACCAGAGGTTGTGGTCGGACGAGACGCCCAGGTGCTTCACGATGCGGCGCCGCTCGCGCTCCAACGCGACGAACGCCGGTTCGCCGTCGATCGCATGAAGCATCGACCCCGCGGGCGCCTGCTCGAGGACGGTCACGCCGGGCGCCGCGCCTGCGAGCACCCACTTCCCGTCGTCGAACGCGAACCCGAGGCCGCCGCCGTAGAGCCCGTCGAACTTCGAAGGGAGACCTTCGCGGACCGACGTGCGCGTCACGCCGGTGTGGCTGTCGCGAAGGGTCGCGAGGAGCTCCATCACGAGGGCGACGTGCGTCGCGTCGTCGGCGCAGGCGGCGAACCGCGGGCGGAAGGCCGCGCAGATCGCCGCCCAGTCGACGCCTTTCCACGCGGGCACGGCGGCGCGCTCGGCGACCGTCTTCTGCAGAAACGCGAAGTCGTCGAGGTACGGCGACTGCGCCGCGAGCGGAGCGGCGACGACGACGAGCAGAAGCGCGCGCAGAGCGGTCGCGGGCATCGCCGGATGATAGGCGGCCGACGGTAGCGTCGACGGCATGACGGTCCGCACTCTGACTGGGGCGACGCGCCTCTCCCGGCCGCTGGACGAGGTCTTCGCGTTCTTTGCGTAGGCGCGCAATCTCGACGCGCTCACCCCGCCGTGGCTCTCCTTTCGCATCGTGGACCCGGCGC
>DASPNK010000361.1:0-2847 GCA_035626575.1 Planctomycetota bacterium
CCGCGGCGCGACGATCCGGAAAGCGTCGACGTGCCGCGACCGGACTTGCCGGATGATGGAGCGCCGGTCCGCGCCGGCGTAGCCGGACGGACCGGCACGGAGGCGGTGTTCGGCGCCGAGGCGGAAGTCGCGTTCGGCGTCGATCGACGATGCCGGTTCGTCGCGCTCCGCGCGCGCGAACCGGCGCTCCGACGTCCGAGAAGTCCGTCGGTCGGCGCTCGGCGTCGTCGTCGGGCTTCCGCCGTCGCGGACGTGCCGCGGCGCGACGATCCGGAAAGCGTCGACCTGCCGCGACCGGACTCGCCGGACGTCGGAGCGCCGGTCCGCGCCGGCGAAGCCGGACGGACCGGCATCGTCGACCGCCGACCTGCGCGAGAACAGGCGACCGACGCCCTTCGTCGTTCGGCGCCGTGCCGGTTCGTCGCGCTTCGCGCGCGCGAACCGGCGCTCCGACTTCCGAGAAGTCGGTCGGTCGGCGCTCCGCGTCGGGTCATCCGGACAGGACCGCAGCGGCCCGCGCCCGAAGCGGAGCGGAGGGACGGCCCTGCTTCGCCGAACCGCGACCGACCGGAACGCGCCGCCGCGCGACGATTGGGGACGCGCCGAGCTGCCGCGGCCGGACTTGCCGGACGTCGGAGCGCCGGTCCGCGCCGGCGAAGCCGGACGGACCGGCATACGTCGGCGGTCGACGTGCGCGCGAACCCGCGACCGGCGCCGGTCATCGTTCGGCGCCGTGCCGGTTCGTCGCGCTTCGCGTGCGCGAACCGGCGCTCCGACGTCCGAGAAGTTCGTCGCTCGGCGCTCCACGTCGGGGCCGGCGGACAGGACCGCAGCGGCCCGCGCCCGGAGCGGAGCGGAGGGACGGCCCTGCTTCGTCGATCGGCGGCGTGCGAAGGACGGCGGCGCATGACGGTCGACGCCAAGCCGCCGGCTGCGGAAGTTCGACGCTGCGGGGCCGGCGCGGTCCAGGCGGCCTGGGCTCGTTCGGCCGCGGCGCCGAACCGGCGACCGCCGATCGGCACCCGGCGCTTGGACCGCAGCGGCCCGCGCCCGGAGCGGAGCGGAGGGACGGGCCTGCTTCGGCGGGTTCCGAGCGTGCGTCAGTCGCCGCGCAGGGCGAGGAGATTCGACCAGAGGCGCCAGGCGCCGGGCACGGCTTCGGGGAGCTGGCGCCAGAGTGCGAGGCCGCAGTAGATCCAGCGGCCCTTGCCGACGCGCGCCTCGACCAGCGCGCCGAGGTGCGGACCCGCGTTGCCGCCGAAGGTGTCGAACGGCTTCACGAGGTCGACGTAGCGGTCGCGCGTCGCGGCCGCCGGCTCGAGGTGGTAGAGGCTGCGGTCGCGGAACCAGTCGCGCCAGTCGTCGACGCCGAGGCGGTTGGGCGCGGTCAGCGCGGGATGGTCGGACACGAGATGTTCGACCGGTCCGTTCTCGTCGGTCACGCGTCCGGCGCCGACGGTCGCTTCGAACGGCGCGTAGGGCGCGAAGGGCAAGCCGCTCTTCTGGTACTGGCAGATCAGCACGCCGCCGCCTGCGACGCGGTCCATGAGGCGCCGTTGGTGCGCGCGAAGATCGGGACGGAACTCGTACGCGCGGGCGCCGATCACCAGCACGTCGAACCGCGCGAGGTCGGAGGTCGCGAGCGCTTCGGCGTCGAGGAGCTCTACCTCCGCGCCGAGCTGCGGCAGGAGCTTCGCCGTCGCCTCGCCGACGCCCTGCACGTAACCGACGCGCGTCGGCGGAGGGCGCCGAAGGTCCATCGGGACGACGCGGACGGCCGCGGGTGTCGCGAGCGTCCGCCGTTCGACGTGCGGGTCGTCGATCTCGCGAAGCCATACCGGCGCGATCCAGGAGATGAGCAACCCCTCGAAGGTCCCCTGCTCGATCAGAACCTGAGCGTCGACGACGGTCGTTCTCGCCGGAAGAGCGTCGACCCGAAGCGCCGCGTCAAACCAGGCGTCGCCGGGACGATCGAGCTCGAGAGCCCTGAAATCCTCGAGCACGGTCTCGAAGCGGATCGCCGGGTCGCTCGCGCGGAAGGACGCGGAGAACACGCCCGCCCTTCGGGCGTTGCGTCGGACCGCGACCCGCAGCGGCTTCCGGAGTCCGACGTCTTCCGCCGTCACCACCATCAGCCCGGGCTCGAACCGAAGCTCCCACGGCGGGACGAGGAGGACCGGGTCGATCTGCTCGCCGGACAGAACGTCGCCGGCGTGGCGGAACCGCACCGGCGCCGCGACGACGTGCTCGGCGTCGCCCGCCCGCACCACGACTTCGCAATCGAGGCTCCGCACCTCCCACGGCGGGTTCCACGGCAGCGTTCCCGCCAGCCGCAGCGGTCCTCGAGCGTCTCGGCCGTCGTCCGACGCAGACGGCCGCGACTCCGCGACCGTCTCGCGGCGGCCGTCGTCCCCGACGATCCGCAACGTCGCGGAGACGACGCGCACGGCTTCGTCGCTGCGTCTCGCGGCGTCGATGACGACGGCCACGTCGTCGCCCATCCAGTAACGATCTCCCTCCGCGTAGACCGTCACGCGGACCGGCGGCGGCGGCGGCGCAGGCTTCGGCGCGAAGTCGACGCCGCCGAACAACGGCGGCGCATCGGGCCGCCCGGCGCCGGGCGTCGTGCGGTCGATCAGCAGGCGGTACCGACGTTTCGGAGGTCCGATCGGCTCGAGCGTGCGCGACATGCCCTGCGACTTGTGCATCGACCGCGCTTCGGCGGCGAGCTCGCGGTACGTGCGGCCCAGCCACGGGTCGAAGAGATCGACGTCGACCTCCTCGACCGGCGCCGTCGCGGCGGGGCGCCACGGCCGGGAGTCGGTCGGCGCCGTCGGCGCGGACGAC
>DASPNK010000362.1:0-2157 GCA_035626575.1 Planctomycetota bacterium
AGCCCGCGTTTCGCGTCGCGGGAGAGCCGTCGCACGAGCGCGCCGGACGCGTCGAGGATCTCGACGACGACCTGCGCGCTCTCCTCCCGCCGCTCCTCGCGCACTTCGTCGAAGGTCGGGCGCGGGACGGGGCGCGTTTCCGCTTCGAGCTTCTTCTCCTCCTCGCGCCGCACGGAGCGCTTCGACTTGAAGGCGTCCCGCAGGTAGACGTGGAAGGCGACCCCGAATTCGGGATTCGGCGCAGTGAAGTACGACGACCCCTGGGCGCCGCGCCCGCCGCCGCCGAGGGGGCGCGCCGGCACGAAGAGCTTCGCGTCCCGGGCGTCGAGCAGCGCCGACGGCGCGTCGCCGAAGCCCGCCGCGATCGCGCGCAGCGGGGCGAGGTCGTCGATCACATGGAGCCCGCGGCCGAACGTCGCGGCGACGAGCGCGTCGTCGCGCCGCTGGATCGCGAGGTCGCGCACGGGCGCCGGGGGAAGGCCCGCCTTCAGCCGATGCCAGCGCGCGCCGCCGTCGAACGTCGTCCAGAGGCCGAACTCCGCGCCGACCCACAGCAGATCGGGGCGCACGTGGTCTTCGGCGAGACACCACACGTTGCCGCGCTCGGGAAGGTCGCCCGCGATCGAACGCCAGGTGCGGCCGCGGTCGTCTGAGCGCAGGACGTAAGGCTTGAAGTCGCCCGCGCGGTGGTTGCCGAACACCGCGTAGACCGCGTCCGCGGCGTGGCGCGAGGCGACGAGCGCGACGCACGGCGTCAGGTCGGGCACGCCGGGGAAGGCGTCGATGCGGCGCCAGTTCGCGCCGCCGTCCTCCGTCACGTGGATCAGCCCGTCGTCGCTTCCCGCGTAGAGGAGGCCCTCGACCCGCGGAGACTCGTCGAGCGCGAGCAGGTTGCCGTAGTGCGACGTCGAGTCGTGCTTCGCGACGGCGTCCATCGCCCACCAGCGACCCATCACCTGCAGCGTGTCGCGGTCGAGACGGCGCGTCAGGTCGCCCGACGCGACGGTCCACGAGTCCCCGCGGTCGTCGCTGCGGAACACCCGCTCGGCGCCGAACCACAGGCGCGTCTTCCGGTGCGGCGAGATGAGGAACGGCGCGTCCCAGTTCCACCGGTAGCCTTCTTCGCCGAGATCGGGGCGCGGCTTGATGTCCAGCGCCTCGCCGGTGCGGCGGTCGAAGCGGATCAGGCCGCCGTGCTGCCACTCGGAGTAGACGACGTTCGGTTCGCCCGGCTCGACGCGCGCCGTGAACCCGTCGCCGCCGACGGTGACGAACCAGTCGGCGTTGACGACGCCGCTCGCCGACGCCGTGCGGGACGGGGCGCCGAGCGTGTTGTTGTCCTGCGTGCCGCCGTACACGAAGAAGAACGGCTCGGAGTCGTCGACCGTGACCCGGTAGAACTGCGCCAGCGGCAGGTTCGGGAAGAACCGCCAGGTGCGGGCGCGGTCGAACGACTCGTAGAGGCCGCCGTCGCAGCCGACGAGCAGGTGGTCGGGGTCGGCCGGATCGACGATCAGCGCGTGGTTGTCGACGTGCTTGTCGGCCTCCCCCGCCTGACGCCACGTGCGGCCCGCGTCGTCCGACACGTGGAGATACGTGTCGAGCGAGTACACGCGGTCGGCGTCGTGCGGGCAGCAGACCAGCTCCTGGTAGTACTGCGGGCTCGTCGAGACGTAGGAGCTGCGCTTCTCGAACGTCGCGCCCGCGTTTTCGGACACGTACACGCCCGACGCGCCCTCCTGCGCTTCGACGATCGCGTACACGCGCGAACCTTTCGTCGGCGGGATCGCGAGTCCGATGCGGCCCATGTGCACCGTCGGCAGGCCGCGCGCGAGCTTCGACCACGTCGCGCCCCCGTCGGTCGATTTGTAGAGGCCCGAGTCGGGTCCGCCGTCGTGCAGCGTCCAGACGTGACGCCGGCGCTGGTACGCCGCGGCGTACAGCACGTCGGGGTCGCGCGGATCGGCGACCACCTCCGACACGCCGGCGTCGTCGCTCACGTGGAGGATGCGCCGCCAGGTCTTCCCGCCGTCTTCGGTCTTGTAGAGGCCGCGCTCGCCGCCCGAGCTCCACAGCGGACCCTGCGCCGCGACGTAGACCACGTCGGGCTTCGTCGGATGGATCAGGATCTTCCCGACGTGTTCGCTGCGCTCGAGG
>DASPNK010000363.1:0-6768 GCA_035626575.1 Planctomycetota bacterium
CGCCGTCGCGGCGGCGGCGGCGCCCGGCGCTCCGCGCACATAGAAAGACACCGCGAACGCCGCGGCGGCCATGCAAAGGAGCCCGGCGCCCGCGCCGAACAGCGCGTCGGACGGGTGATGCAGCCCGAGCGCCATGCGGTCCCACATCATCAGCGGCGGAACCAGCGCGAGCAGGTGACGCCGCTTCCCGACGCCGGGGCCCAGCACGAGCCACAGCCCCGCGGCGACCGCCGTGGCCGTGGTGACGTGCCCGGACGGCAGCGAGCGCGCGACGTCGGGCACGTCGCGGATGCGTCGGAGCGCCTCGCCCAGCTCGCCTTCGAGCGGACGGAGCCGGCGCACGACCGTCTTGCCCAGGTTCACGACGGCCTGCGCCCACGCCATGCCGAGGAGCCACGCCGCGGCCGCGGGCCGTCGCGCCGCCAGGCGCCTCCATCCGAGCACGGCGAGCAGCGCGAGCCCCGCCGTCGCGAGCAGCACCCTCGGCCCCTGGCGGTCGAGCCAGTGCAGCACTTCGTCGACGAAGCTCGAGCGCGACGGATTGAGCAGCCGCACGACCGCGAAGTCCGCCGCTTTCGCGAACCAGAAGACGGCGCCGAGGGCGACGCAGGCCGCCGCGGCGAAAAGCAGCGCGAGCGCGTCCTTGCGGAGGGTTCGAAAGGTCATGCGGAAGGGCCTTCGGCGAGCCGCGGCGCGCGACGCCGCGAAGCCTCGTGTGATATCTTCCCCGAGCCTTTCACAAAGCCGACGGCGCCTTCATCCCCCCTTCTTCGCGAAGCGCGCCGCCGCCCCCCGCCCCGGAGCCGCCGTTTCATGACCGACGCCCCATCCGCGCGCCGCGTCCGCACCCGCTTCATCTGCACCATCGGCCCGCCCGTCCGCAACCGCGAGGCGCTGGCGAAGCTCCACGAAGCGGGGATGAACATCGCGCGCGTCAACGGCGCCCACGGCTCGCTCGAAGACGTGCGCGACATGGTGGCGTTCCTGCGCGCCGAGCTGCCGCAGGGCGTCGAGATCCTCCTCGACCTGCCCGGCAACAAGATCCGCGTCGACGGCCTCTCCGAGCCCGTCGAGCTGAAGGCCGGCGACGAGTGGATCATCCCGCCTCAGCGCGTCACTTACCGGCCGCTGTACACCCTCGTGAAGCCGGGATACCGGATTTCGGCGGCGGACGGCGCCATTCAGCTCGACGTCGTCGAGGTGCGCGGTCAGGACATCGTCACGAGGGTCGTGGTCGGCGGCCGCCTCGGCAACCGCAAAGGCATGAACATCCGCGGCATCCACGACGCGATGCCGTTCGACTTCGAGCGCGACATTTCGCTGCTCAACGTCGCCGTCGAGCAGAACGTCGATTACGTCGGCCTCTCCTTCGTACGCTCCGCCGAACACGTGCGCCGCATCAAGGCGCAGCTCGTCGGCACGAAGGTCCGCGTCGTGGCGAAGGTGGAGACCGCGGAGGCGGTCGAGCTCCTGCCGCGCATCCTGTCGACCGCCGAGATGATCATGCTGGACCGCGGCGATCTCGAGGCCGAGATCGGCCGCGAGAATGTGCCGCTCGCACAGAAGCGCGTCATCGCCGCCGCGCGCGAAGCCGGCGTCCCGGTGATCGTCGCGTCGCAGTTCATGACGTCGATGATGGACAAGCCGCTGCCGTTCATGGCGGAGGTTTCCGACATCGCCAACGCGGTGATGGACCGCGCCGACGTGCTGATGCTCTCCGAGGAGACCGCCGTCGGGAAATACCCCTACGAGTGCATCGGGACGATGCGCCGCATCGCGGAGACGGTGGAGCGCCGCCAGGACTCCGAATACGGCGCGCTGATCCTCGCCGCGGGCCCGTCCACCGGCTTCGGCTCCCTCACCACCAACAAGCACAAGTGCATGCTCGACGTCGGCGGCTCCACGATCGTGAGCCACCAGCTCGAGAACCTGCGCGCCTGCGGCGTCCGCGAAGAGGCGATCACGGTCGTCACCGGCCACAATCATCAGCAGATCGAGGCGTACCTCCGCGGCGAAGGCTTCGGCGGGCGGTTCGTCTACAACCCGTGGTTCGCGACCACGAACATGCTCGTGTCCGCGTGGCTCGCGCGCATGGAGCAGAACTTCGTCCTGCTCTACGGCGACATCGTGTTCGACCGCGGCATCCTCGCCGACCTCCTCGCCGTGCCCGGCGACGCGGTGCTCGCCGTCGACGGCGACAGCGACATGACGCCCGAGGACGAGAAGGTCCGCATCGAGAACGGCCGCGTGGTCGCCGCGAGCAAGGAGCTCGACCCGCGCGAGTGCCACGGCGAGTTCATCGGCCTCGCCCGCTTCAGCGCGAAGGCGGCGCGCGCGCTGCTCGCCGAGGCCGAGGCCACGGTCAAGCAGGGGCGCATGATGGCGTTCCTCACCGAGGCCATGGAGCGCCTGCCGGCGCGCGGCGTGCCGCTGCTCGCGGCCTTGACCGAAGGCCGTCCGTGGGCCGACAACGACGGTCTCGTCGACCTCGAGCACACCCGCGAAAAGGTCTTCCCCCGGATCCAGGCGGCGCGGAAGGCGCCGCTCGACGCCGTCGCCCGCGAGCACCGATGACCACCTACGTCTCCCCCTCCGCCGAGCTGGTCGACCTCCGCCTCTCCGACGACGCCGCCGCGGCGGCGCGCGATCGCGCGGCGGGACTCAAGCGCTTCGACCTCGACCGCAACCAGGTCCTCGACCTCGAGAAGATCGCCGACGGCGCGTTCTCGCCGCTGGTCGGCTTCATGGGGTCGACCGACCTCCGCGCCGTCGTCGACGACGGCCGCCTGGCGGACGGTCGCCCGTGGACCATCCCGGTCGTCCTGCAGACTTCGAAGGGGCGCGCCGAGTCGGTGAAGGTCGGCGACGAGCTGCTCCTCTGGAACGCGGAGGAGGACGCGCCGTCGGGCCTCCTCGTCGTCGGGGAGATCTACCGCATCGATCTGCTCGACGCCGCGCGCAAGGTCTACGGCGTCGAGGACCGCGCGCACCCGGGCGTCGCCCGCTGGCTCGACGGCGGCGACACGGCGATCGCGGGACCGATCCGCCTGCTCCGGCGCTCGGCGTCGCTGGTGCCCAAGGCGTTCGACCTCGGCCCGCGCGAGGTGCGCGCCGAGTTCGCGCGCCGCGGATGGAAGACGATCACCGGCTTCCAGACGCGCAACCTCGGGCACCGCGCCCACGAGCGCCTGCAGAAGATGGGTCTCGAGCTGACCGACGGCCTCCTCATCCATCCGCTGATCGGATGGAAGAAGAAGGGCGACATGCTGCCGGAGGTGATCCTCGACGGCTACCGCCTGCTCGTCGACCGGTATTACCCGCCGCGACACGTGATGCTCGCGGGCCTCACCACCGCCATGCGTTACGCCGGGCCGCGCGAGGCGGTCTTTCACGCGCTCATCCGGCGGAACTTCGGATGCACGCACTTCATCGTCGGCCGCGACCACGCCGGCGTGGGCGGCTACTACGAGAAGTACGCCGCGCACCGCATGGTGTCGCGCTACACGAAGGAGGAGCTGGGAATCACGCCGCTCCTCTTTCACGGCCCCTGCTGGTGCGAGACCTGCGGCGAGATCGTGACCGAGAAGACCTGCCCCCACGGCGACCGCGCCTGGGTGGACATCTCCGGCACCGAAGTCCGCGCGATGATCGGCCGCGGGGAGCGCCCGCCGGCGTTTTTCATGCGCCCGGAGATCGCCGACTTCCTCGTCGCCCGCGCGAAGTCCGGCGCCGTGTTCTTCGACGGCTGATCGGCCCGTCGCGCGCCGCCGCCGTCACGTCAGCTCGAAGACCTCGCCGACGGACCACGTCTCGCCTTCGAGCACGACCGCCTCGACCGACGCGGTCGGCGTGGCCGCGCCTGGACGCTCCTCCATCCGGAGGTAGTGGAACGGGCGGAGCTTCCCGTCCTCGTGCGCGAAGAGGTCGGCGCGGCGCCGGCGGGCGGCGGCGCGCAGGCGGAAGCGCGGCGAGCCCGCGCCGCCGGTGACGATGAACTGCACGCCGTCGATCAGGAAGCGCTCGTAGGCGTGCACGTGGCCGGAGAACACCGCGGCGACCTTCGGGTGCGCCGTGAACAGCGGCACCCAGCGGCGCTGCACTTCGGCGGATTCGAACACGAGGTAACGCGGCGAGATGTTGGTGAACGGCGGGTGATGCACCACCGGGAGCACGAGCCCCGAGGCGGGGTCGACCGCGGCGGCGTCGAGGGTCTCGCGCAGCCAACGCTCCTGCGCCTCCGCACGGGCGGCGCCGAGCTTTCCGAAGTTCGAATCGAGGAAGACGAACAGCAACCCGCCGCAGCGGAGCGTGTACCAGCGGCGCCCGCCGAGGTGCGGGAAGCGCGCGAAGTAATGCTTCAGGCTCTCGCGCGCGAAGCCGCGGTACTCGTGATTCCCGATCGCGGGGTAAACCGGGATGCCGGCGTCGGAGATCAGCCGGATGTCCCGGTCGAAGCCCGACCAGCCCTGCCAGAACCGATCCGCCGCGCCGTAGACCGCGATGTCGCCGCAATGGATCAGCGCGACGGGGCGATCGCGCGCGACCGCTTCGAAGACCTGCCGCGGCACGCGCCGGCTGTTCTCGAGAAAGAACTCGAGATAGTCGGGCGGGCGCGTGTCGCCGAGGACCGCCAGCCGGCCGGGCGCGACCTCGAAGTCGGGCTGGAAGTCGACGTCGGGCATCGCCGTTCCTACGACGGGGAGGCCCGTTCGCATAACGCCCCGCCGCCGTACCGGAAAATCCTGAATCCGCGCAGGCTGCGCGCGGGTTCGTAGTTCCCACCGTGAACCTCGCGGCGACCAAGGTGGCTGCGGCGCGCCCGATCTACGTGATCGCACATATGTGCAATACGCCGGCCTACGTCGAGGCGGCGGTGCGCGCCGGCGCCAACGCCGTCGAGTGCGACGTGCGCGCGCGGCATCCGACGCGCATCGATCTTCATTTCCATCATGGGTTCTCCGTCCCCTATCCGGCGCGAAGCCCGGTGCGCACGCCGCTCCGCGAGCAGGCGCGCGCGATCCGGTCCCTCGGCGACGCGTGCGCGCTGTTCGTCGTCGACTGCAAACCGCTCGACGGCGCCGACTACCGCGCCTACGGCCGCGCGCTCGGCGAAGGCCTCGGGGCGGAGCTGGAGGCGGCCCGAGTGCTCGTCTCGGTCGGCGCGACCGAAATGCTCCCGGTGTTCGACGGGATCGCCGACGTCGGGTTCGCGGCGGGACGCGACGTGAGCATGATCGACAACGACCCCCGGGGCGAGCGCGCGGACCGGTGGATCGACTTCGCCGAGCGGCACGACCTCACGGCCCTCGGAATCGGCACCGATTCCCACGTCCCTTTCGACCGGTTGAAGCGGTGGATCGCGCCGCTCCGGGCCGCGGTCCGGGGACGCGACGCGCGCGGGAGGGTCCGCAAGGTCTACTACTGGACCGTCAAGACGCGGTCCTCCATGAGACGGCTGCTCGACCTCGAGCTCGACGGCATGATCGTGAACCATCCGGCGCGGCTCCGCGCCGTCCTGAGCGAACCGCCGTACGCGGCCCGATACCGCCTCGCGACGCCCGCCGATTCGCAGTTCGTGGTGCATGCGTCCTGCGGCCTCGCCGCGCCGGACCTGGCGGCGCCGGGAAGCCCTCGCGGCTGACGCTCCGTCGGAGCGTCGAGGACGACGGCGCGCCCGCGACGCGCTCGACGCGACGCTCGCGGAGGCCGAAGAGACCCGCTCAGCGCGTCAGTCGCTCGACGTCGCCCCGCAGCTTCCGGAGCACCGGAGCGATCGCCCGTTCGTGTTCCTCGAGAGCGGCGCGCCAACCGGCGTGCTCCGAAGGGCGAAGCACGACCTCGAGGGCTTCGTCGCCGTCGTCGGGCGTCATCAGGACGACGCGCCGTTCGCCCCAAGGACGCGACGCGGCCGCACGTTCAAACTCCTCCCAGGTCCCCGTCGCGGCGCCGATCCGAATCCGTCGGGCCATTCCCTGGGCGAAGATCTCGTCGACGAAGGCGTGCGCCTTGCGGTCCAGGCCGTCGCGACGGATCTCCTCGACCGCGTCTTCGGCCGCCTGGACGAGGTCCGAGAGCTCTGCGAGCCGCTCCGGCGCATCGACCGGCAGGTCGGGAGGTGCGTGCGGACGAAAGAGCTTCATCAGCGAGGCCGCGAGACGCCGACGATCGACGACGTCGGAGCGGCCGGCGTCGTTCGCCCCGCAGCCTGCCTGCGGCGAGGGCGCGACCCGTTCGTCCGGGACGCCGGCCGCCGCGGACGTCGCGGCGGTCTCGCGAGCGACGCCGAGGCACGCGAGGCCGGCGACGGCCAAGACCGCGCGGCCGCGCCACGTTCTCGGCGCGTCGTCGGGGCCGGCGCGTGCGCGCCGTTTCCGCCCCGTCAGTTGACCACCGCGGCGACGTACCGCGGAGAGACGCCGACGACGCCGTCGAGCGCCGTCGGCGAGGTGGACACGAACACCATCGAGATCTCGAAGCCGACGAGGACGGGCTGCGCCGGAATGAGGAGCGTCGTCGTCGCTTCGCCGAAGCCGTTGAGCACGCCGGCGACCGCGGTCACGAGGCCCGCCGAACCCGGCTGGAAAACGGCGACGGTCAGCGCGTCGGGGATCAACGGCAACGTCTGCTCGGTGAGCGCCACGCCGAGGCCGTAGTCCCCGCCGGAGACGCCGAGCCCGAGGAGCCAACCCGCGCCGGGGTGATAGGGGTCCTTCAGCGTCAACGGCAACGAGGTACCGATCGACGCCGGCCCCACGCCCGCGATGCGGT
>DASPNK010000364.1:0-6566 GCA_035626575.1 Planctomycetota bacterium
CCACGTCACGCCGCCCGAGGCGACGTCGACGTCTGCGACGCCCGCGAACGCCGCGCTCAAGGCGTCGGCCGCGCTCGCCGCGAGGCGCGTCGCGAACGCCGCCGGGTCGCCGGCCTCGCAGGCGTCGCGCCACTGGCGCGCGGCCGCGATCGCCCGCCGATGCCTCTCGGCGAGCTCCCTGCGGTGCGCGACCCGCGGCCCCGCGTCGCGCACGGCGAGCACCCACGACGATGCGCCTCCGCCTTCCGGCGCCATGGGCGCCGCCACGACGTCCACGCACGCGTCGGCGCCCTGCGCGCAGCGCACCGACGACTCGAGGAACACGGCGCCGCGCGCGGGCGCGCCGGGAGGCTGCGCGCCTCGGAATCCCGGGATCCGACGTTCGATCCGCTCGCCGATCAGGGTCTCGTCGCCGCCGCCGAGGCGGCGGTGCGCCGCGGCGTTCGCCGCGACGACGCGTCCGTCGCCCTCGACGACCGCGAGACCTTCGTGCTCGGAGGCGTACAGGGCCCGCCACCGTCGCTCGACCGCGAGGAGGCGTCGCTCGGCGCGACGACGCGCCGCGGTGTCGCGCAGCGTCACCACCGTCGCCGGGGCGCCGCGCCAACGCGTCGCGGCGGCGCGCGTCTCCACGCACCGATCGCCGCCGAGCTCGACCTCGACGGAATGCCCCGCTTTGAACGGCGCGGGGAACCGCGCCCCGGCGCCGTCGGCCGCCTTCAGCCCCAGAGCTTCGAACGCCGCGCGGTTGGCGAACAGAAGGACGCCGTCGGCGTCCACCACGGCCATCCCGTCCGGCGAGGCGGCGACGAGCGCCTCGAGATCGGGAGAACGAACGCCGCCCTGCGGCTCGGCGCTCTCCTCGTTCGGTCGCCGACGATGGCGCGCCACGGCCTGCCTGATGCAACGGCCGAGGCGGACGCCGTCGACCTCGCCCTTCACCAGGAAGTCTTCCGCGCCGGCGCGCACGGCGCGCAGCGCGACGCCGTCGTCGTCGACGCCGGTGAGAACGACCACCGGCACGTCGCCGCCCATGACCGATCGCACGCGGTCGAGCGTGAGAAGGCCGTCCGAGTCGTCGACGCCGAGATCGAGAAGCACGACGTCGGGCGAGCGACCTCGCGAAGCGTCGGCGACCTGCGCGAGCGCGGTGACGTGATCGACGCGGAATTCGCCGTCGCGCTCTTCCGCCAGGTATTCGCGGACCAGACGGGCGTCGGCGACCGAGTCTTCCACGAGGAGAACGTGGATCGGGTCCTTCATGAACGGCGACACGGCCCCGATCGTCGCGGGGAGGGCGGCGATCGTACGGGCGTTCCCGCGCGTCGCCAGTCCTGAGAAAGGGCGCGGAGGCGCGGCGGCGGATCCGCGCAGGGAACCTCATACCGGGGCACGGTTACGGCCCGGCGACCCGGAACGACGATTCGGCGGCGCGGCGGGCGGCCTCGCGGAATCGCGCGGATTCCCGCGCTCGATCCGCGCCGGCCCGCCCGCGAGCCGCGTCGGCGCGGCCTCGAATCGCCGCCCGCCTCCGCGCTTCGGGGGAGCGCCGGCGTACTATCGCCGGCTTCCGCCCGACCGCCGGCACGGTGCGCACCGAGAACTCTTCATGCGACGCAAGACGAAGTCGCGGCGCGACGCGCTCGCATCCAAGGCTCGGCCGCGCGGCGCGGCGCGACGCAAGGCGTCGCGCGGCGCCGACGTACGCGCCGAACGCCGAACCGCCGCCGCGGCGCCCCGCGCGAAGGCGCGCGCGACGGCGCGGTCGCGCACGCTCGTCGTCGACCCCGCCGAGGATTTCCTCATCGCCGGCGTCGGCGCCTCGGCGGGCGGCGTCGAGGCGTTGACCCGGCTGTTCGGCGCCTTGCGAGCCGACGTCCACATGGCGTTCGTCGTGCTGCTCCACCGACCGCCGCAGCAGGACAGCCTGCTGCCGGACATCCTCAAGTCTCACGCCGCGCTCCCCGTCGTCGCGCCGCGCGGGCCGATCGAACCGCTTCTTCCCGGACGGATCTACGTCGTTCCTCCCGACCTCGTCGCGGGCGTCGGCGACGGCGTCCTGAAGATCTCCGAGGCGACGCCGGACGTCGACCGCGGCCACGTGATCGACCGATTCTTCGGCGAGCTCGCGACGTCCGCCCGATGGCGTTCGGTGGCGGTGATCCTCTCCGGGCGGGGCGACGACGGGGCGCACGGCCTCGCCGACGTCAAAGCGATGGGCGGCATCGCCATGGCGCAGGATCCGGCGACCGCGCGCGCCGACGAGATGCCGCGCGCCGCCGTCGCGGCGGGCGCCGACGTCGTGAAGTCTCCCGAGGATCTCGCGACGGAGTTGAGCCGCCTCGCCGATCCGGGACCGATCGTGACCGCGCGCAGCGCCCGCGGCGACCCGGGCGACGCCAAGCAGCTCGAGCGCATCTTCCACCTGGTGCAGCGGCACTCCGGCGTGGATTTCTCGCACTACAAGGCGCCCACGATGATGCGCCGCCTGCACCGTCGGATGCTGGTGCGCGGCGCGGATTCGCTCGCGGCCTACGGAGCGCTTCTGGAGAAGGACCCCGCCGAGACCGCCGCGCTCTACCAGAACATGCTCATCCACGTGACGAAGTTCTTCCGCGATCCGGAAGCCTTCGCCGCGCTGGCGCAGCGTGCGTTGCCCGCGATCCTCGCCGGGCGCGACCAGGACGAACCGGTGCGCGTCTGGGCGCCGGGGTGCTCGACCGGCGAAGAGGCGTACTCGGTCGCCATCCTGCTCGCGGAACAGCTCGGCGACCGTTCGGGGCGCCCTTCGGTGAACCTCTTCGCGACCGACGTGAGCGAGGAGGCCGTCGTGCGCGCGCGCCGCGGCGTCTATTCCGAGGACGCCTTGTCGGGCGTGTCCGACCGTCGACTTCGAGGCTGGTTCGACAAGGTGGACGGGCACTATCGGGTGGCGCAGCGCGTCCGCGACATGTGCATCTTCGCGCGGCAGGACGTCACGCGGGACGCCCCCTTTTCGCGGCTCGACCTCGTCGTCTGCAGGAACCTGCTCATCTACCTCGGGCCGGCGCTGCAGAAGAAGGTGCTCCACATCTTCTCCTACGCGCTCAAGCCGAACGGGTTCCTCATGCTCGGCGGCGCGGAGACGACGGGCCCCGGAGCGGACCTGTTTCAGGTCGTCGACAAGAAGCACCGCATCTTCGCGAGGCGCGCGGGACTCGACCCGTCGTACCCGTCGTTCGGCGCCGCCCGTCGCTCCGACCGGGGCGAGAGGGCCGTGCGCCCGACGGAGGTCCGGGCCGACGCGAGCGCCGTCTCCGAATCCGATCGCATCCTGCTCGATCGCTACGCGCCGCCTTCGGTGGTGGTCGACGACGAGCTGAATCTGCGCCACGTGCGCGGCGACGTGAGCGCGTTCGTCGCGCCCGCGCCGGGGATCGCCGGTCTCGGCATCCTCCGCATGGCGCGCGAAGGCGTGGCGGTCGCGCTGCGCACGGCGCTGCAGAAAGCGCGCAGCTCGCGGGCTCCGGTGCGCAAGGAAGTGCGCGTGGCGCACCACGGCGTGGCGCGCGAAGCCGTTCTCGAGGTCGTCCCTCTCCGCCGCGGCGACGCCGACGGCCACTTTCTGATCACGTTCGCGACGCCGCCCGGCGCCCGTGCGCCCGGTCGACGCCGCGTCGCGGCGGACTCCCGCGGGGAGACGGGTCGCCTGCGTCGGATGCAGGACGAGCTCGACGCGACGCGTCGCGAAATGCAGGACATGATCCAGGACCTCGAAGCCGCCAACGAGGAGCTCCAGTCGGCCAACGAGGAGATCCTGTCCAGCAACGAGGAGCTGCAGAGCACCAACGAGGAGCTGGACACGGCGCGCGAGGAGCTGCAGAGCACGAACGAGGAGATCGTCACCGTCAACGAAGAGCTGCATCACCGCAACGACGAGCTCGGCCGCGTCAACAGCGACCTGATCAACCTCCTCGCCAGCGTCCAGATCGCCTTCGTCATGGTCGACAACGACCTGCGGATCCGGCGTTTCACGCCGATGGCGGAGACCGTGCTCAACCTCATCCCCGCGGACGTCGGACGGCCGATCGATCACATCCGGCCGAACATCGACCTGCCGTCGCTCACCGCGCGGATCACGGAGGCGATCGCATCGTCGTCGACGCTCGAGCAGGAGATTCAGGATCGCCAGGGCCGCTGGTATTCGCTGCGGATCCGGCCCTACGAGAACTCCGAGAGCCGCGTCGAAGGCGCGGTGCTGATCCTGCTCGACATCGACAAAGCGAAGCGCGGACGGACGGAGACGGCGTTGGCGGAGGCGTTGCTCGAGTGTTCCTCCGCGCCGACGGCGGTGCTCGACGACGCCCTGCGCATCCTCTACGTCAACCACGCGTTCGTGCGCGCCCTCCGCGCCGAGCGGGGCGAGATCCTGGATCGGTCCTTTTTCGAAGCGGGAGGCGGGCGATGCGGCGTACCGGAGCTTCGAGAGGCGGTCGACGCGACGCTGGCGGACGGACGACCGATCACGGGCAGACCGGTCGCGCTGGATCTCAAGGGAGAAGGAAGGCGACGCTTCGCGGCGAGTCTCCGTCGCCTCGACGCGCCCGGGGACGGAGCGCCTCGCATCGTGGTGACGCTGGATCCGACCCCCGAGGGCGCGGCGGAGTAGAAGACCTCGCGGCGCCGACGGCGACGACGCTCGCCGGACGGAATGCGGAAGGTCGCGCGCAGGACGCGACGGGGGTCGAGCGCCGGGACCCGTTCGACGACGCCCCGCTCCCCTGGTTCCTCACCGACGGCGCCGGCGTGATCGTCCGTGCGAACCGCGCCGCCGCGGAGGCGACCGGCTGCGCCGCGCACCTCCTTCCGGGGAGGCCCTTCTTCACCCTGATCGACCGCCCCGACGTCTTCCTGCGCTTCCTGCGGACCCTGCGCCGCGGCGGCGGCGTCGCCTGGTCGGAGGACTTGAGGCTCCGCACGGACGGAGGCTCGAGCGTCCGCGCCGTGGGCGGCGTCGATCGGACCGCGGAGACGCCGCGGATCTCGATGGTCCTCGTTCCCCGGGACGGCGGGGCGGCGCCCGCCGGCGCGGGTCTGCTCGACGGCGTCCCGGACGCGGTGTCGGTCGTCGACGCCGAGGGTCGCGTCGTCGTTTGGAACCGCGCCGCGGAGCGGCTCTACGGCAGGCCTCGGGCGGCGGTCCTCGGCCGTCGGCTGGAGAACGTGCTCGAGGTCGACGCCGCGGAGACGCCGCACCGGAGCGCCGACGCGCGGCGCCTCGCCGACGCCGTCCACGGGCGAGGACCGATCGTGCGCACGACCACGACCGAGGTGGAGTGGGCGCCCGGCGTCCGGGGCCGCATGCGCGTCGATCGCGACCTCGCCGAGGAAAGGCTCGCCGAGGCGTCGGCGACTCGGACGCGGGCCGCGGGCGCGGCGCGGCTCGCGGACGCCGACGCCCTGCTGCGCGCCGTCTCCCACGATCTCCGGCAACCTCTCCGCACGGCGCTCGACCACCTCGCGTTGCTGCGGAAACGCAAAGCGCCGGCGCTCGGCGACGACGGCGGCGAGCTCCTCGCGTTCGCGGCCGACTCGGTGCGGCGCGCCGAACGCATCCTCGGCGACCTGCTGGACGTCTTCCGTGCGGAGCGTCGCGGCGGCGTCGCCGCGTCGGCCGACCCCGCCGCGGCGATCGCCGACGCGGTCGCCAACCTGGCCCGGCGCAAGGGACGCGCCCCGGCGCCGACCGTCGCGGGCGCGCCGCCGCGTGTCGCCATCCCCCATCCCCTCCTGGTCCAGATCTTTCAGAACCTGCTGGACAACGCCGCGCGTCACGGCGGCGACCGGATGACGACGATCGACGCGGTGCGATCCGGCGCGCTCGTGCGCTTCTCGATCGTCGACCGAGGCGCCGGCGTCGACGCCAGGAAGTTCGACCGCCTGCTGCACGGCCCGCGGTCCGGCGGGCTGGGGCTCGCCATCTGCAGCCGCGCGGTGGAAGGCGCGGGCGGGAGGCTCTGGGCGGAGCCGACCGCGGCGGGGGGCGCGGCCATCGTCTTCGAGCTGCCGGCCTTCAAGCCGTGACCGCGGCGGCCGCCCCGCGGCGCGACTACGGCGCGGCGTCGTCGAGGAAGACGTCGAGCTGCTGCCCCGGGTAGAGCGCAAGGCCCGCGGGCGTCGCGGCGACGCGATACACGATCTGCAGGACGCGCACGTCCACCCGTTCCTGCACCGAGCCGGTGAGCGCCTTCTTCGGCGTCACGTACGGCTCGACGCGGGCGAACTCGAGAGGGATCGGCGCCTCGGCGCCGCCCCGGCCGCGGACGAAACCCTTGCCCGGGGCCCCGGCGCGGTAGAGCGCGGCGTCGTTTTCGTCGAGGTCGACGCGGACGTGCAGCGGCTCCAGCGCCCCGAGGGTCATCGCGGGGGAACCGGTCGACGGCCCCGCCGCGACGAACTCGCCGGGCCGGACGTCGACCTTCAACACCGTCGCGTCGAGCGGCGCGCGCACGACGAGTAGCTCGATCTCCAGCCGGGCGGCCTCCAGCGCCGCCTCCGCGGCGACGACCGAAGCGTCGGCCGCGAGG
>DASPNK010000365.1:0-23717 GCA_035626575.1 Planctomycetota bacterium
GAGGGCGCGCCGGGCGGCGCGCGGGACCGGCGGCGGCCCCGCGGGGCGCTCGGCGACGTCGAGCAGCGGCTTCGGGCGCGCGCCGACGGCGCGGTCGGGCTTCAACGCCGCTCCCATCAGGCCGACGCCGATCGCGGTCGCCGCCGCGAGGCCGAACGCGAAGCGGTCGGCGGCGCTCACGGCCCGGCGAACCCCGTCGCGCGCAACGCCGACAGCGCGGGCTCGACCGGCAGGCCGACCACGTTGTCGAAGCCGCCGTCGAGTCGCGTGACGAAGCGGTCGCCGGTCTCCTGGATCGCGTAGGCGCCCGCCTTCCCCTCCGGCTCGCCGGACGCGACGTACGCCGCGATCTCGGCGTCGGACAACGGCCGCATCTCGACCCAGGTCGTCGCGGCGCCGACGACGACCAGCGCCGGATCGGGCGTCAGCGACAGCGCGGCGAAGCCGGTGATCACGCGGTGCGTCGTCCCCGACAAGGCCCGCAGCATGCGCGCCGCGTCGGCGGCGTCGACGGGCTTGCCCAGGAGCGCGCCGCACGCCGCCACGACCGTGTCGGCGGCGAGGACGTGCGCGGACAGGCCCGCCGCGCGGAGCGCCGGCGCCTCGCGCCACCCGACGGCCAGAGCCTTCCGCAGCGCGAGGGATCGGGCGAGGTCCTCCGGGTCGACTCCGGGAGGGGCCGATTCGTCGACGTCCGGCGCCGCCGTGCGGAACCGCAGCCCGCGCGCGGCGAGAAGGTCGCGCCGCCGCGGCGACGCGGAGGCGAGGATGAGCGCGGCCGCCGACACGGGCGCGATCGTAGCGCGGCGCGGGCGCCGCGCGCGGTCACCGGGCCTTCGGCCGGGCGGGCGGCTTCTTCTTTTCGCCCGACGCCTTCTTCTTCGCGGACTTCGCGTCGTCGGCCGCCTCGTCGACCTTCGCCGACGGGCACCGTTCCGAGACCGGGCACTCGCCGCAGAGAGGCGTCTTGTGGACGCACATGCGCAACGCGAGCTGATGGAGCACGAACTGGAGCGCGATGCGCTCGCCGGGCTTGGACTTCTTGAGCAGCGCCTCGCGGGCCGCAGCGTCGTTCGCCTTCGCGTCGACCAGCCCGAGCCGGGCGAGGACGCGCGTCAGCTCCGGCGACGGCAGCACGTCGTCCTCCTTCGCGCCGTGCATCGGCATCAGCGCGCCGTAAAGCGCGGCCTTTTCGGCGAGGAACGCGAGGAGCCGCGCGCGGCGCTTGACCTCGTCGGGCGGCGCCTCCGGCGACGGCGCGCCTTCGACGCTCATCTTGTTGAAGCGCAGGTAGAGCGTGGAGAGGAGGTCGAGCAGCTCCCCCGCCTTGCGGAGCGCGGTCTGCGCGCCGACGGCCTCGATCTTCCCGGCGATCTCGTACGCCGGCGTCACGCGGACGTCGTTCCAGTCCACGTAATCCTGCTGCAGCCTGCGGAGCGCGCTGCGCGCGCGCTTGAACGACGCGTCGCGCGCGAGCAGCAGGAGCACCAGCTGATCGAGGCCCTGCGGCTCGTCGAGCTCGCGCACGCAGCCGAAGCGCGGCTCGAGCGCCTCCACCAGCGCGTCGACGGAGATCTTCGGCGCGACCACCGGCGTCAGGCCTTCTTCTTGCCGTTCGCCTTGGCCGACTTCTCGACCGTGCGGCCCGTCTTGCGACGCATCGTTACGCGCTTCGTGCGGCGCGCCTTGTGGGCCGCGGACTTCTTCTTCATCTCGCCTCCGACGAGGCGCGAACCGTCTTCCGCGGTCGTCGTGCGCAGATGCGACTCGATGACTCCCGAAACCTTGGCGCCCTTCGCCATCCACTCGCGGAGCCTGGCCATGTCGATCTTCCACGTCGGCTGGTCCTTGCCGAGCGTGCCGAGCGGGTCGTAGTGCCCGAGGTGCTCGAGGATCTTGCCGTCGCGGCGGGTGCGCGCGTCGTAGACGCCGACGCGGTAGAAGGGACGGTTCAAACGGCCGATGCGGGAGAGTCGGATGCGGACTGCCATGGATCTTGATCCTTGAGAACGAACGCGCGCGTCGCCCTTACCTGCGGCGCTTCGCGCGTCGCGCCTCGGCTTTCGCCTGGCGCTGGGAGTACTGCTTGAAGGCGCGGACCTGCTCGAGGTCGAACGGGTTCACGCCGAGCTTCTTCATGCGAAGGAGCTCCTGCTCCTTCTCTTTGCGGAGGCGCCGCGTCGGGTCGAACAGGCTCCCGAGCACGCCCATCTTCTTCAGCTCCTGGAACTGTTTCTTCATCTCCCGGAAGCTGCGCATGAGCTCGTGCACCGCTTCGAGGTCGACGCCCGCCCCGCGGGCGACGCGGCGGCGGCGGGAGTCGCCGAGGATCTCGGGATTCATGCGCTCCAGGGGCGTCATCGACTGGATGATCGCCTCCGAGCGGACGAACTCCTTCTCGTCGACCGGCATGTTCGCCATCTGGGCGCCCATTCCCGGCACCATGGCGAGGAGGTCCTTCAGGGACCCCATCTTCTTGATCTTCTGCAGGAGTTTGAGGAAGTCGTCGAGGGTGAACGAGCCGAGGAACATCTTCTCGGCCTGCTCCCGGGCCTCGTTCTGATCGATGACCTCCTGCGCCTTCTCCACGAAGGAGACGACGTCGCCCATGCCGAGGATGCGGTCGGCCATGCGCGACGGATGGAACATCTCGAGCTTGTCGAGCTTCTCGCCGACGCCGACGAACCGCACCGGCTTGCCGGTCACCGCTTTCACCGAGAGCGCGGCGCCGCCGCGCGCGTCGCCGTCGAGCTTCGTCAGCACGACGCCGGTGAGGGCGAGCCGCTGATCGAACGCCTTCGCCGAATTGACGGCGTCCTGGCCGGTCATCGCGTCGCAGACCAGGAACGTTTCGTGCGGCTTCGTCTTCGCCGCGACCTCGGCCAGCTCGGTCATGAGCGCGTCGTCGACGTGCAGCCGACCGGCCGTATCGAGGATGACGACGTCGACGTTCTTCGCGCGCGCTTCGGCGACGGCGTGCGCGCAGACGTCGGGGGCGCGGACGCCGGTCTCGGCCCACACCGGGACGTCGAGCTCGCGTCCCAGCACCTTCAATTGCTCGACGGCGGCGGGCCGTTGAAGGTCGGCCGCGCAGAGCATCACCGACTTGCGATGCTGCTTCCGGATCCAGTGCGCGAGCTTGCCGCAGGTGGTGGTCTTGCCGGAGCCCTGCAGGCCGGCCATCAGCACGACCAGAGGCCTTTCGGGGAATTCGAAGGGCCGCGACTCCGGCCCCATCAGCGCGGTCAGCTCGTCGTGGATGGCCTTGACGAACATCTGCCCCGCGTCGACGCCCTGGACCACCTGGAGCCCGAGGGCCTTCTCCTTCACGCGCGCGAGGAAATCGCGGACCACGCCGAGCTGGACGTCCGCTTCGAGAAGCGCCATGCGGACGTCGCGGAGAGCCTCCTTGACGTTGTCTTCGGTGAGGGTTTTGCCGCCCGAGAACCTGGCGAACAGCCCTTGGAAGCCTTTGGTGAGACTCTCGAACATGCGACGAAGGGGGCGCGCGCGGACCTCCGGCGGCCCGCGGGGCGCGGACGGTCCGGGGCGACGAGGGAAGCCTGGCCGCCGCGCCGCGGCGCGCGGGGGCGGGCGCGTCGTCCGGGTCGCCGCCGGCCGAGGCGCAAGGCGGCGAAGGTAACCGTGGCCCGCGGGCCGGACAACGGCGGACGAGGCCGCTCCGCCCCGCGGTTTGCCTCGACCCGCGTCCTCGATAGCATGGCCGCTCGCTTGCGGGGGGGCCGCCGGATCGCGTGACGCCCGCCTTCCCCCGCCCCCGGTCTCCGGAGCGCCGCATGACCCACTCGGATACGGCCGTCGCCGACGTCCCCGCCGTCGACGTCTGGGCCTTCGCCCAAGAGAAGAACCCTTCGCTCGATTCCCTCTTCGCCGTCAAGCAGGCCGTGCTCCTGCACCGGCCCCTCAAGCACGAACTGGAAAAACACCTCAGCGTCGACCCGCAGTCCCCCATGGACAAGCGGAACGACGGCGTCGCCCGGTGGATGCTCGCCCAATACCACCGCGCGTATCCGCTCCTGAAGGAGTCGGGCATGGGCGGCCAGGCGATGTCCTTCATCCTGGCGGAGTGCTGTCTGAAGGCCGAGGTGGCCGAAGGCGGCGCGCGCTCGATGCGCCGACCCGATCTCGCCTCCAAGCTCCTCGGCAAGCACGACCGCGTGGTCGACGACCCGCGCGTGTGGGCCCTCTGGTGCGAGGCGCTCCTGTTCGACGAAGACCGCGAAGGGTTCGCCGCGGCGCTGAAGAAGGCGCCCGCCGCCGCCCGCAACGGCGCGGACTTCCGCTACTTCGAAGGGCGCGCCGCGGAATTCGACGCCGATCTCGTCGCCGCCTCCGCGGCGTACGAGGACGCCCTGGCGCGGGACGCCGAGCACGGTCCGTCGCTGTTCCGTCTCGCGGTGCTCTCGGACCGCGTGGGCGACGACGATGCCGCCCTCTCGCTCTACGAGAGGCTCGCCGACCTGCGACCGGCCAACATCCACGCGCTCATCAACCTCGGCGTCCTCTACGAGGACCTCGGCCGCTATCAGGACGCGGTGCGCTGCTACGAGCGCATCCTCGACGAGTTCCCGAATCATCGTCGCGCCAACCAGTACCTGAAGGACGCGAAGGCGTCGCTCACGCAGGTCATCGAAGACGACCACGAGCGTCGCGGCGACCGCAACGCGCTGCTCCTCCGCATGCCCATCGCGGACTTCGAGCTGTCGCCCCGCGCCCGCAACTGCCTCGCGAAGCTCGACGTGCAGACCTTCGGCGACCTCGTCCGCAAGACCGAGGCCGAGCTCATGTCCGTCAAGAGCTTCGGCGAAGGCACGCTGCAGGAGATCCGCGCGCTGGTGGCGCAGAAGGGCTTCCGCCTCGGCTACGGCACCGCGGAGGCCGCGGCGGCCGAAGCCGCGGGCGACCTGATCGACGTGCCGGACGTCGCCGGCTCGGCCAAGGGCCCGGTGCCGGTGCCCGCGGGCATCGAGCCGCGCGTGCTCAACGTGCAGCTCTCCGACATCGAGCTTCCGCTTCGCTGTCGGAAGGCGCTCGTCACGCTCAAGGTGCAGACGGTCGGCGACCTCCTCACGCACACCGAGGCCGAGCTTCTCTCGCTGAAGAACTTCGGCCTCACGAGCCTGAACGAACTGAAGGCGAAGCTCGCCGAGTACGGCGTCACGCTGCGGGCGTCTTGAGAAAAAAGCCGCGCCTTAAGCGCGGCTCGTTCTTAAAAGGCGCACTTTGGGTGCGCCCGGTTCTTAAAGGGCGCACTTTGAGTGCGCCCTGCTTTTTGAAGCCGCGCTTTGGGCGCGGCTCGTTCTTAAAGGCGCACTTTGAGTGCGCCTTGCTTCTAGAGGCCGCGCTTTGGGCGCGGCTGCTCTTCGATGGCGCGCTCGGGCGCGCCCCGGCTTCTAAGCGGCGCACTTTGCGTGCGCCCCGTTCCTGAAGGGGAGCACTCAAGGTGCGCCCTGCTTCTTGGTCGCGCTTTGGGCGCGGCTGTTTCTTAAGAGGCGCGCTTTGAGCGCGCCCGCTTGATCGGCCGCACTTGGGGAGCGGCGGATGTCCGAGGGCGCGCGTTGAGTCTTCGGCGCGGCCGAAGGTCGAGGCGCGCCGCCGCGCGCTCGGTCGTCGACGTCGGTCGGTTCGCCGCGGCCGCACGGCGTCTCCCGTCGTGCGCGTCGGCGTGTCCGCTCGCGGTCGATTCTTCGCGACGCGGGCGTGTCCGCCCGGGGCGGTATCTTCGAGGCGCGCGCCGGACGGCGTGCGCACTCCCGCATGTACGACTATCTCCGCGGCGTCGTGAAGAAGAAGCTGCCGACCGCCGTCGTCGTCGAGACGGCGGGCGTCGGGTGGTTCGTGGAGACGTCGCTCCGCACGAGCGGGCGCCTGCCTCTCGGGAGCGAAGCGACGGTGCTGACGCACCATCGGCCGGGCGAAGACGCGACGCGGCTCTTCGGCTTCGTCGACGAGGAGGAGCGCGAACTGTTCCGCCGCCTGCTGAAGGTGGCGGGCGTGGGTCCGGCGCACGCCCTCGCGCTGCTCTCGACGTACTCCCCCGCCGAAACCTGGCGCGCCCTGGCGGCGGGCGACGAACGGGCTCTGACCCGTCCGAAGGGGCTCGGGCAGAAACTCGCGCAGCGCCTCATCACGGAATTGCGGGACGACGCCGCCCGACGCGCTCCGGCCGAGACGCCGGGGGCCGCCGACGTCGACCTCGGCGCGCCGCTCGACGACGCCGCCGTCGCCCTCACCGTGCTCGGCTACGCCGAAGCGGCCGCCCGCAAGGCGGCGTTCGCGGCGCGGAAAAAGCTCGGAGCGGCGGCTTCGACCGACGCGCTGGTGATCGAAGCGCTGCGCGCGGCGACATAGCCGCCGCGTGCGTCACTTCGCGGGGCGGGACTCCCCTCCGGCGTCCTCGGGAATCGCGATCGGCGGCGGCGTCGCGTCGATCGGCGCCGGAAGTTCCGGCTTCTTGAACTCCGAGGGCTTCTTGCGGAACGCCGCGAGCGCGTAGTCGCTGAACAGGAAGACGCGGTCCGAGCCGTCGACGCGCGCATAGCGCACCGGCACGGCGGCCTGGCCCGGCGCGGTCGACGGCTTCGCGGGCGCGCCGACCGTCAGCCGTTTCGTCGTCCCGTCGGAAAACCGGATCGACGCTTCGAGGCTGGGCCGATCGAAGCCGTAGGCCGCCACGGTCGGGTCGCCTCCCGCGACGTCCTGCATCGAGCCGAAGAGCAACGCGCGCACGACGCCTTCGGCCGCCTGGTCGAACACCTCCGGGATTTCTCCGGCGGGCTCGACCATGCGCCAGACCTTCTTCTTCTCGGTCGCGGGCCGCGTGGCGGGGACGCCCGACGGGGCGGGGCCGACGTTCGTCGCGGCGACCGGAACCTCCTGCTCCGACGCCTCCAGCACCACGCGGTAGCGCGGCGCGTCGGCCGGGTCGGCGGGGCGTTCCGCGGGCTGCGTCTCCGAAGGGACGACGGCGGGCGGTTGCAGGTCGGCGAACTCCAGCTCGACGCGATCGACCTTCGCGATCGTCTCGTTCTTGGCCTTCGCGTCGCCCGGGAACAACTGCTTGTCGAGCCACTGCCACGGATGCGTCTTGGAGACGTGCATCTTCAGCCTGCGCGGGTGGCTGTACACCGTCGACGACCCCTCCTCGCGCACGAAGGTCCCGGAGTCGGCGACCTGCCCGGCGCGGTCTTCGTCGCCGACCCACAGGTCGAGGAGCGTCGCGCCCTTCGCGTCGAAGAGCTTCAGGCGGCCCATCTTGTCGGGCGAGAGGCCGAAGGTCTCCTTGTCCGTCGTCGCATACGCGACGCGGCGCGCGTCGCCGAAACCGACCAGCGCGCGGACGAGGTCGTCGGTGAAGCGCTTCTGCGCCGGCGCGCCGGCGGCCTGCGGGAGCTTCCACTCCTCGGGCCCGGCGCGCTCGAGACGCACCGACGACTTGGAGTCCGACAGCTCGACGGCGTGCACCGCCGCGGGATCGATCTTCGGCAGCGGCTTGACGTCGCGTCGCGTTTCGCCGCGGCGGTGAGGACCGCCCCCGGCGTCGCCCCCGAGATGCTGGACCGCGGCCACGCCCACGACGACGACGAGCACGCCGAAGACGACGAGCACTCGACGGGATTGGGTCACGACGCGCCTCCGTGATCGTGCGCGCCGTGCGGGGCGGCGGCGACCGCGCCCGTATCCGCCTGCGACGCGGCGGCGACGGGCGGCGGCGGCGGCGGCGGGCCGCCGACGTCCACCGGCTGGCGCGGCGAGGCGACGAACGTCGCGGCCGAACGCCACCACCAGCGGAGCAGGCCGAGGCCGATCAGCACCAGCGGCATGAGGAAGAGGTTGCGGATGATGATGCCGTCGCGGTCCGCCTTGACGCGCTCCTCGTCGACCGAGCGGTCGTTGAGGCGCGGCTTCCGGATCTCCACCAGGTCGGCGCCGAACGCCGCGGCGTCGACCATGTTCATCAGCAGCGCCTGGGAGCGCTGCAGCGTCTGCATGAGTTGCACGCTGCCGAGGAAGTTGCGGCCGATCGCCTGCCAGGCGTCGAGCGCGAAGTCGGAGTCTGCGACCACCCAGAGCTGAGCGCCCGCGTCGGGAGCGGCGCTTTTCAACATCTGGTCGGCCTTGGGCCGCATCTCCTCCGGCTGGCCTTCCCGGAGCGGCGGCTCGCGGCCGGCGAAATACGACTTCAGCGGGCCGGACGCGCGCCCGGCGAGGTCGAACTGCGACCATTGCTCGCGGGGCGCCGGCGGCGCGTTGAACAGCGCGGCCGACGGCGAGACGTCGGTCACGACCCAGGCCTCGGGCGAGGTGCGCAAGAGCGGGACGAGGCGCGCGCCCGTGTGGCGCGCCGCGAACTCCTCCGCAGGTTCGAGCCGCATCGGCGTCGGAAGCACGAACGCCATCGCCGTCATTCCGGAGACGGCGAAGTCGTCTTCGCTCACCTGACCCGTCGGGTTCTTGTCGTCGTCGGTCGCGCGCACGTGCACGACGCCCGGCATCGCGCCCTGTTGCAGCATCAGGCGCCGGTCGGGCGTCACCACGCGGAACGTCGCCGAGAGGTTGGCGCGGTCGTGCAGCACGCCCGGCTCCATACGGAAGCCGTAATGGGCGAGGAACTCGCGCATCCCCGATTTCACCTCGCGGAGCGCGTACGTGTTGGACTGCTGGATCGCCTGGGCGACGGCGGACTCGCGCTCGGGGTCGTACGTCGACCATGCGTCGTAGAGCACGATCACCTTGCCGCCGCGCATCAGGTACTGGTCGAGCTGGAAAAGCTCGACGTCGGCGAGGCCGTCGGGCTTGAACACGACCAGCGCCGAGATGTTCTCGGGCACCGGGACGCCGCCGGTCAGCACGACGTCCTGGATCTTCACGTGTTTGCCGAGCAGGTCCCGGAAGGAGCGCAGTCCGTCGGTGTGATCGGCGCTCTGCCCGGGCTGCGCGGGCGGCTTTTCCTTCTTGCTGACGATGCCCACCGCCACGTCGCCGGACATCACCTTCGTGAGCCGCGCCGCGAGGAAGCCCGACAGGCCGGAGAGCGTCGTCTCCTCTTTCAGGATGTCCTGCTGCAGTTCGAGCAGCGACATCGCCTCCTTCTGATCGCCGTAGGAGACCACCAGATTCAGGAAGTAGTTGCCGATCGTCTGCGTGCCGCCCTTGAGGTCGGGGATCTGAATCGGCTCGATCTGGTGGTCCTTCTTCAGGCGCTGGATGAGGTCGACGTCCTCCTTGGGATCGACGAACTCGTACTCCAGCGCGCCGTTCGAGGCCCGCCGCAGCTCGGAGAGGCGGATCTGGAGCGCCCGCGCGAGATGCTCGACGCGCTGCGGGAGATTCTCGGAGAGGTAGACGGTCACCTTGGGCGCGAGCGCGGGGTCGAGCCGCTCGGCGATGCGTTTGACGGCCTCCGGCAGCGTGTAGCGTTTGTCCTCGGTGAGGTCGGCGCGCGTCTCCACGCGCGCGACCGCCCAGTTCAGCGCCGCGCAGATGCCGGCGATCCCGAGGCCGAGAGCCCAGGCCGTCCAATAACGGCCGCGGTTCTGGTCGATCATGGACGGCTCACTTCGCCTTGCGCGCTTCCAGCACCGTCGTGTTCAGGGTGAGGAAGGCGACGATGAAGGTGGTGAAATAGATCACGTCGCGAAGGTCGATGACGCCCTTCGCCATGCTCTCGAACCGCGTGTTGAACGCGATGCGGTTCGCCCAGACCGAGAAGCCCTCGGCCGTGGTCATCAGGTATTCCGTCTTCCCCACCAGGACGAGCGCGCCGCAGATCAGCAGCGTGAGGATGAACGCGGTCACCTGCTCGCGGCAGAGCGCGCCCGCGAAGAGGCCGACCGAGAGGAACGCGCCGCCGAGGAGCAGCGACGCGAGGTACGACCCCTGAACCGGGCCCCAGTCGAGCCGCCCGTAGCTCGCCACCGTGAACGGCGTGACCAGCGTGCAGGCGAGCGCCGTCGCGATGAGGGCGAGACCCGCGAGAAACTTCCCGACGACGACGTGCCGCGGCTTGACCGGGTAGCTCATCAGCAGTTCGACGGTGCCGAGCTTCAGCTCGTCGGGCCACAGCTTCATGGCCAGCGCGGGAACGATGATGACGAACGCGTACGGCAGCGAGGCGAAGAACGCCTCGAGGGACGCTTCCTTCACCTGGATGCCGGTGAAGCCGCCCGCCACGAGCCCGCCGAAGAAAAACGTCGCCCCGAGGTAGAGCAGGAAGAGGATCAGGAAGATGTAGGCCAGCGGCGAGTTGATGAAGCCGCGGAACTCCTTCCAGAAGACGGCGCCCACGACGCCCATCACACGGCTCCCTTCTGAGGCGCGGTCAACGTGCGGAAGACCTCCTCGAGCGACGCCTCGCGACCGGGGTGCACCCGCTGCGCCAGTTCGCGCGGGGTCCCGTCGCCCACGATGCGCCCTTCGTTGATGATCACCACGCGCCCGCAGACCGCCTCGACTTCCGGGAGGATGTGGCTGCAGAGGATCACGGTCCGCTCGCGACCGACGTCCCGGATGATGTCGCGGATCGGCGCCACCTGATTGGGGTCGAGGCCGACCGTGGGTTCGTCGAGAATGAGCACCTCCGGCTCGTGCAGCAGCGCCTGCGCGATGCCGACGCGCTGGCGATAACCCTTCGACAGGGTCTTGATCGGCGCGCGCCATTTCGGCCTCAGGGAGCAGAGGTCGGCGACGACGTCGAGGCGGCGCCGGGCGTAGTCGGCCTCCATGCCCCGGAGCGACGCGCAGAAGCGCAGATATTCCGCGACGGTGAGGTCGGGATACAGCGGCGTGTGCTCCGGCAGGTAGCCGATCTGGCGGCGGACGGCGAGCGAGTCTTCGACGACGTCGACGCCGCCGACCGTCACCGTGCCGGACGACGGGTAGATGAACCCCGTCATGATCTTCATCGCCGTCGTCTTCCCGGCCCCGTTCGGGCCGAGGAAGCCGAGAATCTCCCCGCGCGCCACGTGGAACGTGACGCCGAGGAGTGCGTGGAACGAGCCGTAGCTCTTCCAGAGATCGCGCACCTCGATCATGTGGTTCAAGCGCGTGGTCTCCCGTAGTCGCCGCGCGCGGCGGCGCCGCCCTTCGACGGCGGCGTCGGACTTTACCGGCGAGGCCCGTTCCGAAAAACGGGGGCCTCGGACGTCTTCGCCGCGCGCGTCAGTCGATCGCGTACACGCCGCCCGTCGCCGAGCCGGCGAGGTAGGCCGACCCGTCCGCGACGGCGGCCGACCCGACGATCTCCTCCGGCAGGTCGAGTGAGGCGACGATCCGGCCCGTCCCGCGACTCAGCGCGAAGACGTTTTTCCCCGCCGTCGGCAGGATGAGGACGTCGTCGACGACGGTCGGCGAGGCGTAGATCGGGAACATCAGGATCCGTTCCCAGACCGTTTCTCCGGAGAAGGGGTCGTAGGCGCGCACCGCGCCGGAGCGCGCGAAGTACACGCGCTCGCCGTCGCAGGCCGGACCGTTGCGATCGAAGTCGCCCGGCTGCTTCCGCCGCCAGAGCGTTTCCCGCCGCACGGGATCGAAGCAGAGATCCTCGCCGCGGCTGTTCGTCAGGTAGAGACGCGCCAGCGCGGAAGCCGGCGTCGACGCGGAGTTCCAGCCCGTCTCCACGTTCTCGGCGAGCCCGGTGTCGAGGTCGACGACGCACATGCGCAACCCGTGGCGCAGCGGTTGCCACGCCGTCCGCCCTACGAGGGTCGGCGTGGCGCCGATCTCGTAGTGGAGCGGCGTGCGCCGGACCTCGTCGCCGGTCGCGGGGTCGAGCGCGACGAACGCGCCGTCGTACGTCGAGACGTAGATCCTGAAGCCGTCCGTCTTGGGCGCCGCCCAGATGCGGTCGGAGACGCGCCGCCGCCAGCGGATCTCGCCCGTCGCGGCGTCGAGCGCGTACACGACGCCCCCCTCGTGCGCGGCGACGACGAGGTCGCCGATCGCCAGCGGCGCCGCCCACGCGAAACCTTCGCCGGCCGGCGCGCCGTCGGCGTCGCGAAGCGGCGCTTCGACGCGCCGCCGCCACAGCTCCCGGCCGTCCGAAGCGCGCACCGCGGCGACCAGGCTCTCCTGCGTGAGGACGATCACCCGGCCGTCCGCGACGATCGGCTGGCACCGCACGGCCGATGCGGACTGATACGTCCAGCGGATGCGCCGGAGCGCGGGCGCGGGGCCGCTCGCGACGCCGACGTTGAAAGGTCCGCCGCGGAATTCGGTCCATCCGGCGGGACGGGACGCCGCCGCCGGCTTCGTGTCGCAGGGGCGCGTCGCCGACGCGTCCTGGCCGGCCAGCCCGGAGGCGCCGACAAGCGTCCAAACCACGACGCGCATCCGACTCTTGACGTTCATACCGGCTCCGCCTGCGCGTAACCGTCCTTCAGCCTTCGCGACGAATCCCGCCGCACCGTGATCCCGACCGCGTCGAAATGCTCCAGCAGCGGAATGACGTATTTCCGCGTGGCGCCGAAGAGGTCTTTGGCGAAATTCGACGTCAGCTCGCCCTCCGCCAGGCAGTGTCGGACGACGCGGTCCCGGGCCTCGCGCAGCGCGTCGGCGTGCAGGACGACGCCGTCGGCGATGGTGCGCGCCTTCTTCTGCGCCTCCAGCGCGACGACGAGATTGAGGATCCGCTTTTCGGGGCGGTCCAGCTCTTTCGCCAGCTCCGCCGGCGAGGGCGTCGCGAACCCGGTCGTGCGCAGACGCTCCTCGACGACGCCGATCAGGCGGCGGTCCTCCTGCGACAGGCCGCCCTTGAACGCCTTCAGCCGGAACTGGTCGCCCTGCCGCTCGAGCGATTTCCTCGCGACGCCTTCGGCGAGAAAAACCGCGACGACCGCCGGCGGATGGCGGATGACGGTCGCGGCCTCCTGGGCGGTGAACCCGTAGGCGTAATGGTTCTTCTCGTGGAGGAGCAAGAGCCCGCGCTCCGCCTCCGACGCGCCCACGCGCACGGAGTCGCGGTGCAGGTATTCCTTCCTGCCGGGGATTTCGACGAGGATCCCCTCCGCGACCAGCCGCCGCACCGACTCCGCCGTCGCGGCGGGCGTCTCATGGACGAGCAGGGCGAGGCGCTCCGCCGTCGCCGGGTGAAGCCCCTCGCCGCGCACCGTCGCCTCGAGGAAGCGTTCGCGGTCTCCGAGGCTCTCCTCCTTCAGCGCGAGATTCTCGGCGATCCAGCCTTTGGTGGGCTTCTGCCGGAACCGCGTCTCGCTGAGCACGACGCCGCCCCCGAGCGTGCGTTCCGGCGAGGCCGACCGCAGCAGGTAACGGTCGCCGGGCGCGACCACGGTCGGCTCCTCGAGGCGGATCTGCACGAGGCAAGACGCCCCCGGCGCCAGCTCCCGGGCGCCGAGCAGCACCAGCCGCCCCACGGTCTCCGCGCAGCCCGCGTGGAACTTCACCTCGACGTGCGACGGGATCGGCTTTCCCCAGGAGGCGAGGGAGCGGAACCGCGCCTCGACCAGGGACGTCGCCTGGAAAAGCCCGGGGGCGCACACCACGTCGCCGCGGCGCACTTCCTTGTAGTCGACGTCCGCGAGATTGAGCGCGGTGCGGCGCCCGGCCCCGGCCCGCTCCGCGGGCCGGTGATGCACCTGGATGCCGCGGATGCGCCCGCGCAGCCCGCGGGGAAGGATCTCCACTTCGTCGCCGACCGTCGCGGTTCCGGCGAGCGGCACGCCGGTCACCACCGTGCCGTGCCCCTTCACCGTGAAGCTGCGCTGCACCGGAAGGCGGAGCGAGGCCGCAGCGTCGCGCGGCTTCGCCAGCGCGGCCTGGCGCTCCAGCTCGGCGCGCACCGCGTCGAGCCCTTCGCCGGTCGTGTTGGAGCACCGCACGATCGGCGCCGCCTCGAGGAACGTGCCCTTCGTCGCCTCCCGCAGGTCGAGCTCGGCGAGGTCGGCGAGGTCCGGCTCCACGAGGTCGATCTTGGTGAGGACCATGAAGCCGCGTTCGACGCCGAGCAACTCGAGGATGTCGAGATGCTCGCGCGTCTGCGGCATGACGCCGTCGTCGGCCGCCACGACGAGCATGACGACGTCGACGCCCACGGCGCCCGCGACCATATTGCGGACGAAGCGCTCGTGTCCCGGCACGTCGATGAGCCCGATGTCGCGCCCGTCGCTCGCGCGGTACTCCGCGTACCCGAGGTCGATGGTGAGTCCGCGCTCCTGCTCCTCCTTGAGGCGGTCGGGATCCACGCCGGTGAGGTTCTTCACCAGGCTCGACTTGCCGTGGTCGATATGCCCCGCCGTGCCGACGACGGCGTGGAAGGCGTCCGGTGCGGGAACGTCGGTCATCGGCGACGGTTGTACCTCTTCCGGAGCGGCGGCCCGCCCCCGAGACGTCCGTAACGCGCGTTCCGACGGCTCTATGGGTGGCCTCTAGGTCGCCGCGCTCCAAGTGCGCGGAAGGGGCCGCCGGGAAGACGATCGTGTGCGACGTGCCCGGCTCCCCGTCCGCCTACGGCGGGCGACCGGAGTCCCTCCATGAAGCGGTTCACTCTCAGTGCGTGCGTCTGCTTGCTCGCCGCCGTCGCGACGGCGCAGGCGCCTTCCAACAACGCGTGCTCCAACGCCCTCGTCGTGTTCGGCGGGATCAACCCGCAGCCGCCCTCGGGCGCCTCCGGGCAGTTCTTCACGAACGTCGCCGCGACGAACTCGTCGTCGACGGCGTTCGGCGTCGAGTGCGCGCCCGCCTTCAACAAGGACGTGTGGTTCCTCTACACCGCCGTCCGCACCGGGCCGGTGACCGTGCGGACCTGCACGCCTTCCGGATTCACGGCCGGATCGCTGACCGAGACGGTCGTCGCGGTGTACGACGCGGGCGACTGCCCCGGCGGCGGACCGGCGCTCGCCTGCAACGACGACTCCTTCGCCTGCTCGTCGTCGATCCTCGTTCCGTCCAACCGCGCCTCGGTCACCTTCAACGCGTACTACGCCAAGGACTACCTGATCCGCGTCGGCACCGAGAACGCCTCGACTTCGGGGACCTTCTACCTGGAGGTCGACGAACCCGCCGCCGCGGCGAACAACACGTGCGCCGGGGCGACGTCGGTGTCGACCGGGCTCAACTCCGGACTCAGCGTCGCGGGCTCCACGCCTCTGACGTCCACCTACGGCTGCTCCGCGTGGTCGGCGTCGCACTCCGACGTCTGGCACACCTACGACACGGGGCTCTTCATCGGCGGCCGCGAAGCGACGATCACCGCGACCGGCGCCGGCGCCGACCTCGTCTCGGTCTACAAGGGGACCTGCGGAACGCTGCCTCCGACGTTCAGCGTCACGCAGACCGTCGCCTGCGGCGGGACGCAGGTGTCGTTCGCGCTGTCGCCGTTCAGCACCTACTGGATCCGCGTCGGCCTCGCCGAGCAGATCGAGCCTTCCGGCTTCGACTACGACCTGCAGATCGACGTCGAGGTCTCCCCGCCCAACGACGACTGCGCCGACGGGCTGACCTTCCTCGGCGGCACGCTGCCCTACCACCCGAGCCAGGCGAGCTTCCTCACCAACGTGGCCGCGCTCACCACGCCCGGCCTGTCGCTCTGCACGACCTACAACAGCGACGTCTGGTTCGACTACCTCGCCACGACCTCCGGCAAGGTCTCGGTGTCGACCCTGACGCCGTCGGGCCAGGCGCCGGGCACGCTGACCAACACGGTGCTGGCGGTGTTCTCCGACTGCGGCGCGACCACGCCGATCGCCTGCAACAACGACTTCGGCGGCTCCCTGCTCTCCTACCTCGAGTTCGACGCGGTCCAGGGCCAGCACTATCGCGTGATGGTCGCCGACTTCGGGCCGGCCCAGTTCGAAGGGACGTTCTGGCTCGCCATCTATCCGAAGTTCTCGCTGACGATGTCGTCGCCGGGCGGGCCGGGGACGTTCCGGCTGGATCTCGCCAACGGCGGGCCGAATCACCTCTTCTTCACCTGCCTGACGCTGCAGCAGGGCGCCTATCCCTACGGGCCGTTCTTCGGCGTCGAACCGACGCTGACCGAGCTCCAGCTGCAGATCGCGTCGGGGGCGCCACCGTTCCTCGGCGCGCTCGACGCGCAGGGCGCCTACCAGTTCGGGCCGTTCGCCGGACTGCCCTCGCTCACCCTCTACGGCGTCACGCTCGAGTTCGACCTCGCGGGACAGATCGCCGGCGTCAGCAACATCGCCGCGCACACGATTCCGTAACGGACCTCCGGGGAACGGCGGCCGGGCGTCCGGGGGCGGTGCTACCCTCGCGGTCCCCATGCAACGGCCGCCTCCCCGCTGGCGCCTGGCCCCCCGGGATCCCGAGGCCGACGCCGCCCTCGCCCGCGAGCTTCGGACGTCTCCGACGCTCGCGGCGCTGCTCCGCGCGCGCGGCGCGGCCGACCCGGTCGCCGCCCGCGCGTTCCTCGAGCCGCGCCTGTCCGATCTCGAGCCGCCCGAAAAGCTGCTCGACGTCGAACGCGGCGCCGAGCGCCTGGCGAAGGCGGTCCGCGAAGGCGAGCGCATCGTCGTCTACGGCGACTACGACGTCGACGGCATGACCGGCGCGGCCCTTCTCGCGCGCTTCTTCAAGCTCGCGGGCGGTCAGTGCGACTGGTACATCCCCGACCGCCTCAAGGAAGGCTACTCCTTCAGCGACGAGGCGCTCGACAAGCTCTTCGCGTCGTCGCATCCTCCGCGCGTGCTCGTCACCGTCGACCACGGCACGAGCGCCGTCGCGGCCATCCGCCGCCTCAAGGCCGCAGGCGTCGACGTCGTCGTGACCGACCATCACGAGCCGCCGTCGCTGCTGCCCGAAGACGCGGCGGCCCTCATCAATCCGCGCCGCCCGGGCTGCCCGTCGGCGTGCAAGGACCTCTGCGGCGCGGCGGTCGCGTTCAAGCTGGCGTGGGCGACGGCGCAGAAGCTCTCCCAGGCGACGCGCGTGAGCGACGCGTTCCGCGCCTTCCTGCTCGACGCCACGGCCTTCGTTGCGCTGGCGACGGTGGCCGACGTGGTCAAACTCCGCGACGACAACCGCGTGCTGTGCTTCCACGGGCTCCGCGCCATCGCCGCGTCGCCGCATCCGGGGCTGAAGGCGCTTCTCCGCACCGCGCGCCTCGAAGGCAAGCGACTCGACGCGTCGCACGTCGGCTTCCGGCTCGGGCCGCGGCTCAACGCGGCGGGGCGGCTCGGCATGGCCGAGAAGGCGGTGCGGCTCCTCACGACCGACGACCCCGCCGAGGCGGATCGTCTGGCCGACGAGCTCGAAGAGGCCAACGAGCACCGCCGCGAGATCGAGAAGATCCTTCAGCGTGAGACCGAAGAGCTGCTCCGTCGCGATCCTCCGGCCGTCGAAGACGCGATCTGCCTCGGCTCGCCCAAGTGGCATCCCGGCGTCATCGGCATCGTGGCGTCGCGCCTCTCGGAGCGCTGGCAGGTGCCGGTGATGCTCGTCGCGCTCAACGGCGCGGCCGGGCGCGGATCGGCGCGGGCGCCGTCGGGCGTCCATCTCCGCGACCTGCTCGCGGAGTGCGCGGAGCATCTCACGTCGTTCGGCGGGCACGCCGGCGCGGCGGGCTGCACCGTGTCCGAGGAGCGGTGGCCGGGGTTCCGCGACAGCTTCCGCGCCGCGGCGCGGAAGGCGCTGCTTGAAAAACCCCCCGAGCGCACCCTCGATCTCGACCTCGAGCTGCCCTTCTCCGCGATTTCGGCGCCCCTCGTCGAAGAGCTGCAGCGGCTCGCGCCGCACGGCGCCGGCAACCCGGCGCCGACGTTCTGCACGCACGGGCTCCGCATCGCGGGACGACCGACGACGGTCGGGCCCGACGGCGGGCATCTCCGGATGATGCTCACCGACGGCGAGTCGTCGCTCCGCGCGGTCGGGTTCCATATGGGCAAGCGCCTTCCCGAGATCACGTCGAAGGGCGGTCGCGTGTCGGCCGCCTACCGCCTGAAGTTCGACGACTTCCGCGACGCCCGCGCCGTCGAGCTCGAGCTCGTCGACGTCCGCGCCGTCTGACGCCGCGACGATGCCCGCCGTCCCCCTCGATCCGACCGAGGCGTCGCTCGACGACCTTTCCGAGCCGCCCCCGCGGGGCGCCCTCGGCCGCGCCTACGACCGGCTGTTCCGCGGCGCACAGTCCGGCCGCGGCCGGGTCGCCCTCGGCGCGCTCGCGGCGCTCGAGGCCTTCGGCGTGCCGATCCCGCCCGACCCGTGTCTCTGGCTCCTCGCGGCCGGTTCGCCCCGCCGCACCGGCCGCTTCGCCGCGACGGCGCTGGTCGCCTCGATGTTGGGCACGGCCGGCGCCTACGTCGCGGGGCCCGCGCTCTGGGAGCGTTACGGAGGCTGGGCCAATCGCAACCTCGCCGCGGTGGGATACAGCGACGACGCGTTCCGCGTCGTGCGCGACGACGCGCGGCACACCGGCGTCTTCTGGCAGGCCCTGGCCGAGGGTCTGCAGCCGACCGGCGGCCATCGCTGCGCGCTCGTCGCGGGCCTCTACCGCCGCGACGCGCCTCCGGCGAGCTTCTTCATCGCGTCGTTCCTGGCCCGGGCGATTCGTTTCTTCGTCTTCGCGGGGGCCGCGGCCTTTTTCGCCGAACTCGTCCGCGACGCGGCCCGGCGACGCCCCTGGCCGTTCACCGGCGCCCTTGCGGCGGCGGTCGCCGCCATGATCGCGGTCGGCCTGCTCCGCTACTGATGCGCCGCGTCGCCGAAAGCGCGGGCGGTCCGACGGTCGATTGATAAACCCCGGGAGCCGCGGGCGCGCCCGCGACCGACGCCGGCCTCCCGCACGCCGATCACGCCATGGATTCCATCAAGGATCTCGTCGACGTCTTCCTGCACCTCGACAAACACCTCAACGAGTGGGCGGCCCAGCTCGGCCCCTGGCTCTACGTGGTGCTGTTCGCGGTGATCTTCTGCGAGACCGGCCTGGTGGTGACCCCGTTCCTTCCCGGCGACTCGCTGCTGTTCGCGGTCGGCGCGCTGTCGCAGACCGAGGGTTCGCCGATCGACGCGGCCCTCGTCGCGCCGCTGCTGATCGTCGCGGGCGTGCTGGGGGACGCGGTCAACTACCACGTGGGGCGCGCCTTCGGCGAGCGGCTGTTCCGCAACCCGGCGTCGCGCCTGTTCAAGCGGGCGCACCTCGAGAAGGCGCGGCGCTTCTACGAGAAGCACGGCGGCAAGACGATCATCCTCGCGAGGTTCGTTCCCATCGTGCGCACCTTCGCGCCGTTCGTGGCGGGCATGGGCGAGATGTCGTACCGACGCTTCGCGATCTACAACGTCGCGGGCGCGGTCGTCTGGGTGGGCAGCCTCGTCGCCCTCGGCGTGCGCTTCGGGAAAATGGAGTTCGTGCAGAAGAACTTCCACTACGTGACCCTCGGCATCATCGTGATCTCGGTGCTGCCCATCGCCGTCGAATGGGCGCTCGCGCGCCGCGCGGCGGCGCGCGGCGGCGCGGCTTCCGACGGCCCCGCCTGACGCCTTCGCGGCTGGGCGCGGCAGTCGCCCGCTGGTAGCCTCGGGCGTTCGCGAGCCCACCGTGCCTTCCGACGCCGACCGCCTCTTTCGCACCGATCCCGCCGACGTCCACGCGGTGATCGCCTCGCGGATGCTCGCCGACGGTTACGACTTCGTGTTCGACGCCGAGCGCAGCCACGGTGCGCGCCTCGCCGACGCGAAGACCGGCCGCGAATACGTCGACCTCTTCAGCTTCTTCGCGTCGATGCCGGTGTCCTTCGACCACCCCGGCCTGAAGGATCCGCTCTTCCTCGCGCGGCTCCAGGCGTGCGCCGTCCACCGCCCGACCAACTCCGACGTCTACACGACGGCGATGGCCGATTTCGTAGCGACCTTCTCGCGGACGCTCCCGCCCGCCTACAAACATCTCTTCTTCATCGACGGAGGGACGCTCGCCGTCGAGAACGCGCTGAAGACCGCGTTCGACTGGAAGGTCCAGAAGAACCTGCGCCGCGGCCTCCCCGAGACCTGCGGGCTGCAGATCGCCCATTTCCGGCAGGCCTTCCACGGCCGCTCCGGGTACTGCCTCTCGCTGACCAACACCTTCGATCCCCGGAAGACGAAGTGGTTCCCGAAGTTCGACTGGCCGCGCCTCCCGGCGCCGAAGCTCCGGTTCCCCGTGGACGAACGCGTCCTCGAGGAGACGCGGCGCGTCGAAGACCTCGCGATCTCCGAGTTGGAGCGCCACCTCGTCGCGCGGCCGTTCGAAATCGCCGCGGTCGTCGTGGAGACGATCCAGGGCGAAGGCGGCGACAACCATTTCCGCCCGGAGTTCTTCCGGCGGCTGCGGGACCTCTGCGACGCCGAGGAGATGCTGCTCGTCTTCGACGAAGTGCAGTGCGGGTTCGGATTGACGGGGACCTGGTGGGCGTTCGAGCAGTTCGGGGTCGAGCCCGACGTGTTCGCCTTCGGCAAGAAGACCCAGACCTGCGGCATCGCCGCCAATGGTCGCGTCGACGACGTCGACTCGGTCTTCAAGGCGCCCAGCCGGATCAACTCCACCTGGGGCGGCAACCTCGTCGACATGGTGCGCTGCACGCGCTACGTGGAGATCATCGAACAGGATCGCCTGCTGGAGAACGTTCGCGAGGTCGGCGCTTACGCCCTCGAGCGGCTCGGCGCCCTGACCGGCGAGTTCCCGGATAGAGTGTCGAACGTGCGCGGCCGCGGCCTCATGTGCGCCTTCGACCTGCCCTCGGCGGCGGAGCGCGACCGCCTGAAGAACGTTCTGGAGGAGGACGGGGTGATCGTCCTCGGGTGCGGCGAGCGCTCCATCCGGTTCCGCCCCGTACTCGATCTCACTCGGGCCGACGCCGACCTGGCCGTCGACCGCCTCGCCTCCGGACTGAGGAGACTCGGATGATCTTCGCGCGTCTCGTCGTCGCGTCGTTCGCCCTCGCCGCGGTCGTCCCGGCGCAGGCCGGCGCGCCGTCCGGCGGCAAGCTCGAAGACTTGCGCGACTGGGCCCGCGGCAAGGTCGCGGCGCAGGAAGGCGCTCTGAAAGAGCAGCTCGACAAGTACTCCGCGTTCTTCAAGCGTACGCCTCACGGCGCGGACACGGCGGCGCTGCGCGAAGCCGTCTCGACGCTGGCCGACCGCGCCTCGGTGTTCGCCGACCAGATCCTCGACCGCATCGTGGCCGCCGACTCGGCCGACGTGAAGAAGCATTTCGCCGACGTGCTCGTCCAGGGCGGCGACGCTTCGCTCGCCCGCGCGTGCCTCGCCCGGGTGCCCGGCGCCGACGAAGAGACCGCCGCGCTCCTGGTGCGCGCCGCGGGGCGGATGAAAGGCGCCGACGTGGCCGCGACCCTCAAGCCCCTCGCGGAGGGGGCGGGCGCGTCGCCCGTGGTGCAGGCGGAGGCCGTGGTCGCCGCGGCGCGTCTCGGAGTCCCCGAGGCCGCGGCCGTCGCGCGCGCGCGGATCGAACACGAGAAACCCGTCGTCCGCCGCGCGGCGTGCGAAGCGCTCGGGCTCGTCGGCCAGGGTCGCGACGACGTGGAGCTCCTCCGGAAGCGCGCGTCGGACGACGCCGACGCCTCGGTCAAACACGCCGCCCTGCGCGCGCTCGGGCGCTTCAAAGGCGACGTCGACGGCCTCAAGACCCTTCATCACGCGGCGACCGCGGGCGACCTCCCCACGGTCATGGCCGCGCTCGACGGCCTCGAGGCCGCCGGCACGCGCGACCTTTCCCAGCGCCCGCTGCTCGACGTGGTGAAGACCGGCCCCGCCGGGTCCCGCGAGCGGGCCGCGCGCGTGCTGATGACGCTCGGCAGCCCGGACGGCGTCAACCACCTTTTCCAGCGCGAGCGCCGCGACGCCGAGCAGAACTCCGACGACCGCGAACTGCAGGTCGGCGTGGCGGACAAGTATCGCGAGTACGGCTGGTACACGCAGGCGATCCACTTCTACGACCGCGCGCTCTCCACGCGCGGCGGCCAGGTCGCCCAACAGCAGATCCTCGTCGGCGCGGCGCGCTGCTACGCGCGGCTCCGGCGCTTCGACGACGCGAAGAAAAAGTTGAAGCAGGCCGGCTACACGTCGCTGCGCGGCTTCGCGGAAGACGCCGACTTCGCGGAAATGCGCGAGTCGCCGTCGTTCCGCGAATTGTTCAAGTGACGGCGGGCGCGGCGCTCAGCGGAGCGCCGCGTCGACCTCGGCGCCGGGCGTCGACGCGCCGGTCTTCGGCGCAGGCGGCGCTTCGATCTCGACCGACTCGAGCAGCTTGACGAACTCGCGCTCCACGTCGGCGAAGCCCGCCTTCGGCGCGGCGCAGAGGAAGAGCAGGGCGCGCCCGTCGCGGAGCGCGAGGAAGCCGAGCGTCCGGAGCGCTTCGCCCCGGCGGCGCGCGTTCATGGCGAACGCCACGCCTTCGGTCGCGCCGTAGCGCGCCCTGGCGGGCGGCTCCACGGAGGGGCGCTCGGCGGCGGCTTCGAGTCGCGCCATCAGATCGAGGCACAACGCCTCGGCGGACGTGCCCGGCTCGACGGCGAGTTCGAAGACGTCGACCGTCGCGCGGCGTCCGACCTTGAGCGCGGTGAGCACCAGCGAGCGCGCCGCGTCCCCCGCCGCGGTCTCCCAGCCGGGGTCCGGTTTCACGAACCGGAGGCCGGCGAGGTCGGCTTCCACGACGAGGCCGAGGTCGTCCGCTCCGGCGTCTTCCCCCGAGGCGAAGCGCCCGACGGCCTCCGACGCGGCGCGGACGGCGGCGAGCCCCGACGCGTCCAGCTCCTCGCGCACGAGGCGGCCGTTGAGGTCGTACCAGGCTTCGGTCGCGACGCCGGATGCGACGCGGCGGAAGACGTGGACGTCGAGCACCTGCCCGCGCAGGGTCACGCGTCGGAGGGCGCGGGACACCGACACGTCGGCGAAGGTGGAGGCGGCGGGATCGAACGTGCGGTAGGCCTCCGGCGCGACGCTGCGGCGCGGCTCGCGGGCGAGTCGGTCGAAAAGGAGCCCCGGCAGTTCGCCGTCGTCGGGGAACGGCGCCCGGCGCACGGTCTCGCGACCGCCCGCCCTCTCCACGAGGGTCAACCCGGTCGCGTCCCAGGCGCCCTCCGTCAGCCGGGCGGTGGCGCCCGACGACAGGCGGCGCGCCGACGCACGCGGCTTCAGCGCGGCGTCGACGAATTCCGTGACCGCGAGGTCCACCTCGGGCGCGCCTCCCGCGCGGCCGGTGAAGACGCGGCGGTCGACGCGGACATAGCCCGGCGTGCCGTCGCGGATCTCCCGCACGCGCTTCACGTGCCGCCACCCGATGCGCACGCCGTCGCGATAAAGGAAGAACCATTGCTCGGCGTCGGGAAGGCGGTCGAGGGCCGACAAGGCGGCGTCGTCGGCCGCGCGGGCGGGGTCCGTCCTGCCGCGGAGGACCTCGGCGATCAGCTCGCGGCGCAGATCCACCGCGCCGCCGGGGAACTGCAGCTTCACCGCGGCTTCGGTCTCGGCGACGATCCGCCCTTTGAAGACGGCGCCCGACTTCAGCCGGACCTCGTCCTCCTGAGCCGAGAGCGCGACGGCGCACGTCGCCAGAACCAGCGTCAACCTGCGGAGCATCGGCGTCCCCTTTCCGGACTTCTCTCGCCGCTTTCCTCGACGCGCGGCGGTCCGGGGCTTGAGCCGAGGCGGCCCGCGGCGCGCCTTTCGGCCGGGAACCGCCTTTCGTACGGTCGGAACGCGAATCCGGCGCGCGTCGTCGACGCCGGGCCTCCGCC
>DASPNK010000366.1:0-3702 GCA_035626575.1 Planctomycetota bacterium
CGCGCCCCGCCCGCGATGAGGACGGAGTCGGCGTCGTACTCGAGCCCGAGGTCGCGCGCGAAGACGTGCGCGACGGCCTTCCGCAGCTCGGGGAGGCCGTTCGACGGCGGGTAGTTGGTCTCGCCGCGCTCGAACGCGTCGAAGATGTGGCGACGCAGCGCCTCGGGAAGCGGGAACTGCTTCGGCGAGAAATCGCCGACCGAAAGGTCGAGCACGTCGCGGCCCGACGCCTTCAGCGCGCGGATCTCGCCGGCGATCCGCAGGATCTCCGAACCGACGAGGCTCGCCGACGTCCGGGACAGGAGCCGCTCCGGGCCGAGGCCCAGGTCGCAGTGGGGTTTCATGGGATCGCGGGCACGATACGCCGCGGCCGCGGGCCTTTCGACGCCGTCCCGGGGCGCGCCGGGCGGCAGGGCTCGCGGGACGGCGTCCTCGGGCGGCCGGCGCGCCCGTCCGCGCCGGCGAAGCGCGACGGACCGGCACGGACGGGCGCATCGAGGGACTTCGACGCCTTCGGCCTGCGACACGCGCCGCCGAGCGCAAGCGTCGCGGGCGGGGAAGGAGCGCAGGTTCGCGCACACGCGAAGGGCGTGACGAACCTGCTGCGCGAAACGTCGGCGGACATCGGAGGCCGTGCGACGGGCGCGGAGGATCTTGCGCTCCTTGCGCCGCGCGTCGGCCCGCGAAACGCGTCGAGAACGCGTCGTCGATCTTCCGCCGACGGGCTTCACCGGACGTCGGAGCGCCGGTCCGCGCCGGCGAAGCCGGACGGACCGGCACGGTGGGCGGTGTTCGGAGAGCGGCGACCTTCGCCGTCAGCGACCGACGGCGCGGCGGAGCTCGACCTGCATCTTCCGCGCGTCGGGGTCGTCGGGCTTGAGCGCGAGGTACGCCTCGACCTCGACGAGCGCGCCGGCGGCGTCGCCGCGCGTGCCGCGAAGGATCGCCAGCATCATGCGGAGGTCGGCGGCCTGCGGCGCGAACGCGACGGCGCCCTGGAGGCGCGGCAGCGCGCGGTCGGCCTCGCGGAGCTTGAACCACGACCGCCCCGCCGCGAGCTCGGCGCGGGGGCTGCGCGCCCACGACGCCGCGATCTCCCGTTCGAACGCCTCCGCGGCGCCGCGAAGCGCGGCGAGCGACTCGGCGGAGTCGCCGCGCCCGGCTTCGATCGCGTCGTTGTGCACGCGGAGCCGATAGCCTCCGACGAATCCCTGCCACTGCACGTAGCCGGCGTGGGCGACTACGCCGACGAACGCCCCGAGCCCGAGCGCGGCGACGCGGCCCGCGACCGTCAGGCGCCTCCCGTCGTGGAGTTTCAGGTTCTGCAGCGAGGTCGGCCGGCGGCGCGCGAGGCGCCAGAGGACGCGGACGACGAACGCCGTGATCGACGCGAGGCCGAGCGCGAGGAGAAGCGGCACGGCGTCGTAGAGCGACCGCCAGGCGAAGAACGCCCCGACGAACACCGCGGTCAGCGCGAGCTCCTCGCCGAGCGTCAGGTCGTAGGTCCGCTTCGGGCGCGGCGCGCGGGTTTTCGTCGCGATCGCGGGCGCGCCCCAGCCGACGTACAGCGCGTCTTTCGGGCACACGCTCACGCAGTCGAGGCACTTCAGGCACTTCGCATCGACGACCGCGCCGTAGACGCGGACCTCCTCGTGCACGCGCACGTCGCTGGTGCAGGCGACCGTGCAGTGGCCGCAGCCTTCGCAGGCGTCCGTGACGCGGATGCGGACGGGCGCGAGACGGTCGGCGACGCCGAAGAGGCCGCCGTACGGACATCCGTAGTTGCAGAAGCCTTTGTTGCCGAGGAACCAGACGATCACCGGTCCGCAGACCACGAGCGTGAGGATCGCCACGGCGGGGCCGGGGAACGTGCGCCAGAAGTCCTCGACGACGAGGTGGTTCGACAACTCCGGCCTGCGGTAGGCGTCGAACCAGCGTTCCGCGGTCGGCCAGTCGAACGCGCGCCTGACGGCGTCGGGGACGTACTCGGCGAAATTGACGGCGCGCTTCAGCGACGGCCAGAAGAACATGTAGAAGCCGGCCGCGAAGGGGACGTAGGCGAGGAACCGCGACCGGAACGGACGCGGTCGCACGCCGACTTTCCGCATCGCCCAGCCGCAGAGATCCTGATAGGCCACGACGTGGCAGGCCCAGCCGCAGAAGAAGCGGCCGAAGATCAGCGTGCTCGCCGCGGCGACGAGGAAGAGCAGGAACCCCGCGTTGAGGTAGCCGAGCTCCAGCGTGTACATCGCTTCGGACGGCTCGACCGGCGACAACGTGCGCCCGGCGACCTTCCAGTGCGCGACGTGCACGAGGATGGCGGCGTGGACGCCCGCGAGCACCCAGGCGCGGCGCCGGGACGACTTCGACGGTCGCACCGGGCCGCAGGCGTCGCCGCCGTCCCGACGACGGGCGTCGCGCGGCGCCTTCGTCGCCGTCTTCCCGGCGACGTCGCTCACGGCGCGCCGCCTTGGACCGCCGGGACCGGGCGCGTAGAAGCCGGGTCGTCCCAGCCGCCCGCCGCGGCGCCTCTCAGGGAGCTCCGCCCGTGCCTCGCATCGAGACCATCCGCCTCCGCATCGTCACCGGCGCGCGCGGCTCGGACCAACCGGTCCGCATCCGCTTCAACGGCTTCGAACTGCCCGTGCCGCCGACGTCCGGCGGCGTCGCGGCCGGCGCCGCGTTCGACGGGAGCTTCGCGCTCCGCAGCATGGGGCACAGCTGCACGCTGCTCGGCCCGAAGGCGGCGCCGTGGGACGTCGAGTCGCTGCAGGTGACCTTCGACTACGGACCGGTCCAGCCCGCCGCGGAATGGGACTTCGGCCGGCGGACGCTCGCGCCCGGCGAGGAATGGAACCTTCTCGAGGAGCCGCCGAAGACGTTCGACGTCTGACGGCGCCGCCGCGCGCGGCATGGGCCGCGCGCACGCCCGAACCGGTCGCTCAGCGGTAATAGGGAGTCGCGCCCGCCGCGTGGTCGGTGGAGTCGATGACTTCCGCGACCTCCGGCACCTTGTCCTTGATCGCCTTGGCGACGCCCTCGTAGAGGGTGGCCGCCGACGACGAGCAACCCTGGCAGCCGCCGCCCATCTTCAGCACGACCGCCTTGTCGCGCACGTCGACGATTTCGATGAAGCCGCCGTGGCCCGCGACGGCCGGATTGACCTCGAAATCGAGGACCTTCTGGACCTTTTCGCGGATGACCTCCTCCGCCGGAAGGGCGGAGACGTAGCCGGGCTTCACCGGCGGCTGACCTGATTGCAGGGCCGCGCGGATCGCCGCGCCGCATTCCTTGGCGAGGGTCGCCCAGGCGCCTTGGCCGTCCTGCACGACGGTCACCACCGCGCCCGCCGCGACCACCTGGACGACGTGCGGGATTGCGAGCAGCTTTTCGGCGAGAGGGGAGCCCTCCGCCTGCGCCTTGTCGCTGAAGTAAGCGACGCCGCCCTCGTAGACCATGCGGTCGACCTCGAAGACGCACTTCTTCGGGTTCGGCGAGAGCTTGGCGGTAATGCGGATGACCTGTTCCACGTCGACCTCCGGCGATGAGCCGCGCCAGTGTAACGGGGCCGCCTGCGGCCTCCACGCGGCGATCGCCTGCTCCTGAAACGCCGACGCCCGCGAGACGTGAGCCTCGCGGGCGCGGGTTACTGAAGGCCGGGGCGAGCCCGGCCTCGAATCAGGCGTTCTGAACGATCACCAG
>DASPNK010000367.1:0-9158 GCA_035626575.1 Planctomycetota bacterium
CGGCTGCGCCTCGAGCGCGACGAGGAGCTGCTCGCGGGCGCGCGCCGCGTCGCCCGCGTTGAGCAGCGCGCGCCCGAAAGGAGCGCGCAGCGCGGCGTCGGACGGGTCGGCGACCAGCGCCGCCTGCTCCGCCGTCGTCGCGGCGTCGCCGTCGCGGCCGGACAGCTCGTGGACGAACGCCAGCGCCGCCTTGCAGCGCGCCGTGAGCAGCGGGTCGAAGCTCGGCGCCTCTTCAAGCAGACGGCGCGCCTCGTCGAGCCGGTTCTCGTGCAGCGCGACCATCCCGAGCGCGAAGCGGAGCACGCCGTCTTCCGGGTGCGCCCGCACGCCCTCTTCGGCGAAACGCCGCGCTTCGGCGGCCTGGCCCTGCAGCAGCGCGACGACCGACGCGACCGCCGTCGCACGGCGGTGCAGCGCGCGGCGCGCCGGCGGCGCGGCCGAGAGGTCCTCGCCCGCCTTGAACCTCTGCAGCACGAGCCCGACGGCGGCCTCGGCGTTCCGCACGTCGCCGGAGGCGAGGGCGGCGCGCGCCAGCCAGATGCGGGCCGACTCGACCGACATCGGATCGACGTTCGTCGCGTTCACCGCCTCGCGGAGCGCGGCGAGCGCGGGCCCGGGCTTCCCGTCGCGGAGCAACGCTTCGCCGAGCCCGGCGTTCGCGACGTGGTCCGAGGGGTTCTTCTCCAGCGCCTTGCGGAACGCTTCGATCGCCTCCGACCGGAGGCCCATGACGTTGAGCGTGCGACCGAGGCGCGCGTACAGGCCGACCGCCTCCGGGTGCTTGGCGACGCCTTCGCGCAGCGCCTCGAGCGCAGCCTCGTACGCGAACTGTTCGTGCAACGCGTCGGCCAGCAGTTCGTAGAGCTTCGGCGACGTGCGGCCCCGCGCGCGGAGCGTCTGCAGGTCGTCGGAGGCGAGCTTCCACTCGCGCTCGGGCATCAGCGACGCGATCAACTCGAGCTGCGCGTCGAGGTCGGCGGGCGCCGCCTCCAGCCGCCGCTCCTGGTAGCGGTTCACCGGCGTGTCGGCGAACTTGATCTCCGTGACCGTGTCCGCCGTGTGCGTCTGGCGCCGGCCCTTCTTGCCCGTCTTGGCGATCTCGTAGAAGACGAGCGTCATCTTCTTCAGCCGGTCGGTGCGCTCCGATTCGGTGATGCCGCCTTCGCGGCGCAGCAGGTCGAAGCGGCGCTTCACCTCGTAGCGCGACAGGTCGCGGTCGAGCGAGCCCGCGAACTCGCCGTAACGGACGTCGTTGCCGGCGATGGTGATCGAGTCGAGGCCCGCGCGGCGCCGCTGCTCGGCCCGCTCCGCCTCGAGCCGCTTCCGCTCCTTTTCGAATCGGGCGCCGGGTGAAAGGTCGGTCCCGGGCGGCTTGTCGGAAGTCGCGGCCGGCTCCGCCGGCGTCGTCGTCTCGCCGCCCGAGCCGGACGCCGCGGCGGCTTCGCCGCCGCCGCTTCCGCCGCCGTTGGTCGGCGCCGCGGCCGTGACGTCGTAGGGTCGACGCAGCGCCTTGGTCGACGCCGCGGCGGCCGGGAACGGGAGCGGCGGCGCGGGAAGCGCGGCGCGTCGGAGCGGCGGCCACGCCAGTTCCAGGGGCGGCGGCTCTTTGAGATCGCTGGGCGCGATGAAGACGTTGCGGCCTTCCGCCGACCACGTCTCCTGCGCGTCGGGAATGAAGCGCCCGGGCGCCGGCTTGGCGGCGACCAGGACGGGCTGCTCCTGCGTGCGCGTGCGACGGCGTCCGTCGCCGGACGAGCCGTCGGCGCCGCCCATGGCGACCAGCGCGCCGAACAGCGCGAGGCTGCCGACGAAGGTGAGGACTTCCTTGTTCATTGCGGGGATCGGTCCTCGGGAATCAGAGTTTGCCTTCGGGGTCGACGTCGAGCGCCAGCACGGAGAGGCGCAGCTCGACGCGACGTCGGTCCATCGGGTCGACGCCGCGCCGATCGCGGTCCGTCGATCCGGGGCCGACGTCGAGGCTGCGCAGCACGGCGTCCTGCACCACGACGCGGCGGCCCGGCTCCTCGCCGGGGCCCGGCTCGTCGGGGAACGCGCGCACCACGTCGTCGACGGCGCGCGGATGCCCGATGATCGACATCTCGACCTTCAACGCGCCGAGGAACGGACGCGTGCGGGCGGTCGCGGCGCCGCGCTTCGGCGCCTTCTCGATTTCGATGCGCTCGACGCGCGCGATTCCGCCTTCGGTGCGCTGCTCGGCGGCGAGGCAGACCGCGAGGATCTGCTCGACGACGTCGAGGCCGCGCAGGTAGTGCTCGATCTCGCCGCGCGACGCGGGGAACTGGTCGGGCAGGCCGAGCCGCTGGTCGACGTCGATGTTGCGGAGCGCGCAAAGCTCGAGCACGCCGTTGCGGATGCGGTCGAGCTGCGCGTTGTAGTGCAGGTCGGGATCGGCGACGCCGCCGTCGAGACGCATTTCGGGTCGCGGCTTGCGGACCAGCGCTTCGCGAAGCCGGTCGAATTCCGCCTCGAGACCTTCGCGGGCCGACTTGATCTGCGCGAGGTCGACGCCGGGCGGCAGCGCGCGCGCGCGCTCGGACTGCGCCGTCTCGATCGTGCGGCGCGCCTTGCGGATGTCGTCGTCGTAGAGGGCGTCGATGATCAGCGTGACGATGAACACGCCGACCAGGCCCGCGACGGTCGCGGTGACGTAGCGCCGGTGCTCCTGCCAGAAATCGCCGAAGTTCATGAGGTGGCGCGCTCCGCGAACAGGTCGATCGACAGCTTGAACTCGACGACGCCGGCGAGCGCCGGACGCTTCTGCAGGATGCTCACTTCGCAGCCCTTGGCCGCGCTCTGGATGCCCGTCACGAGGTCGTTCAGCTCCTTGTCGGGCTGCCCGAGCTGCGGATTCGCCTGGCCGGTGACGTAGACCATCGTGCGGCGGATCTTCACCTTCGAATTCGGGTCGGCGGGATCGGGCGCCAGCTCGCGGCGCACCTCGATCGACTCGATCCACACGCCTTCCGGGCACGCGCGCTGCACGAGGCGCTGCGCCTCGGGCAGGGCCCAGCCCGGCTCGGTGAACGCGGCGAGCTCCGCCGACTTCCGGTTGAGGTCGACGATCCGCGCCTGCTCGGAGTCGAACGCTTTTCGCTGCTGCTTGCTGCGCTCGGCGAGCCGCGACGCCTGCGACGCCTCGTCCTTGAGCTTGTCCCGCGTGCTCTTCGCGTCGAAGAAGTTCCACCCGAGGTAGAGCACGGCGACGGCGGCGGAGAGCCACATGAAGAGCGTGCGCTCCTTGAAGCGCCGTTTGGCCTTCTCCGCCGTGGGGACGATGTCGATCTTGAACGCCTGATCGTCGGCGCTCGTCCGCGCGAGGCCGACGGCGATCGCGAACGCGCCCGGGTCGGCCTGGAACTCGCGCGCTTCGTCCTCCGGCAGCTGCGAGAGATCGAGCCCGTTCTCCGGCACGAACCGCTCGACCGGGCACTTGAAGGCGGCCGAGAGGTACTCGGGGAGCCCGCGGAGATTCGCGCCGCCGCCCGAGAGCAGGATGCGGCCGACCTGGAGGTCCTTGATCTTCGTCTGGGCCCGCGTGAACGCGAGGCTCGACTGGATCATGGCCGAGAGCCGTCCGACCGGACCGATGATCGCGCCGGCGACCTTCTCCTCCTTGCCCGACGCGTACGACGCCATGCCGCGCGGCGCGACGTTGCCGAAGTCGTGCTTCACCTCCTCCGCCTGCTCGTGCGGAAGGTTGAACGTCGCCGCCACCGCTTCGGTGAGCATGCGCCCGCCGGCGTTCAGGTTGCGGGCGAAGAGCAGCTCGCCGTCCTTCTGCAGCACGATCTCGACGTTGCGGTCGCCGAGATCGACCAGGAAGGTGTACTCCCCTTCCTTCATGTCGCCGCAGGCGACGAAGGCGTTGAACAGCGCGACCGAGGCCGGCGTGCCCGCGCGCGGGTCGCCGAGCGCGTCGCGCACCGCGGCGTACCGCGCGTCGAGGAACGACTCCTTGCAGACGGCGACCAGCACCGTCTCCTCGCCGTCCTTCGCGTCGGGGAGCGTGACGAGGTTGTAGTCCGACGCGAGCGCGCCGCCCGCGGCGGCCGACATCTCGCGCACCTCGAAGTCCATGAGGAGGCGGAGGCGCCACAGCGGCACCGGAGGCACCGTCGTGTAGCGGATGATCAGATCCTTCCCCGAAAGGCCGAAGCGCGCGCCTGCGGCGGCCTTCAGCTCCTTGCCGAGGCGCGCCTTGACCTCCGAGGCGGCGGCGAGCACGCCCGCCTCCGGGTCGTCGGCGAACGGGACCTCGACCGTGATCGCCCGCTTCAGCACGAACACCGGCCCCCGCTTTTCGCCGAGGACGGCGCGGACGCGACGGGAGCCGAGATCGATCCCGAGGCTGGACTTGCTCACCGCGGTCTCCCGTTCAGCTGCTCGACCTTCGCGCGGGCCTGCTTGCCCCACTCGGTGTCCGGCCAGCGACGCGCGACCGCCTCGTAGAAGACGACGGCCGATTGCGAGCGCGAGGGCCGGCCGCCCGCGGTCTGAGATTCGTAGTCGGCCGCGCGCTGGAACGCGACGCGCGCCTCCGCTTCGGCCCGCTCCGCGGCGACCTTCGCGCGCTCCGACTTGAAGCGCTCGAGGACCGCGGCGATCCCCGACGCCGCCTCGACGCCGCCCATGCGCGCGGCCTCGGCTTCGAGGTCCTTCGCGAGCTGGTCGTCGATGCGCACCGTGCGGAAGAACAACGCGTCGTCGACGCGCGCCGACAGGTCGCGGAAGCGCTTCTGCGCGTCCGAGACCAGCCGTTCCCGCCGCTGCGCGGCCTCGCGCTCGAGGCTCTCCTCGAACGGGAAGCGCGTGAGGATCTCCTCGTAGAGGCCGAGGGCTTCGCCGTCGCGCCCCTGGCGGGCCGCTTCGGCGGCGCGCTGCAGGAGCGCCTGGCCTTCCTTCTGCTCGGCTTCGAAGCCGAGCTGCACGTCGAGCGTCACCGTGTTCGCGGCGCCGCGGTCGATCTTGAGCAGCGGGCGGCCGCCGCGCGCGACCACCGAAAGCGTCGCCGCGAGGGGCGCGCCGGCGCCGTCCTTCAGCGTGATGCGCGCGCGGTCGCCGCGCTCGCCGACGATCACCGACGACGCGGCGACGTTTTCGAAGGCGGCGCGGAGGCGCCGCGCGCGGTCGCCTTCGAAGACGGTGACGTTGAGGTCCTGCGCCGTGCCCGCGAGCGGGATGCAGAGGGCGTGCTCGGGCGTGGCGCCGACGAAGGTCCACGTGGTCGCGAAACCCGCCTCGGTCGCGTTCATCCGGATGGAGAGGTCGGCCGCCGGCGCCTGCCGCAGCAGGCCGACCACCGCGCCGTCGCCGCCCGCGCCGGTGGGCGCGAACGCGGTCCACGGCTCCTGGGCGTCGCCCTCCGCGGGGAGGCGCCACACGCCGGCGCCGTCGGCCACCGCGCGCCCGAAGCGCGCGAGGCGCAGCGACCCGGACGGTCCGAGGGAGGCGCGGAAGCTCCTGGTTTCGAGGGCGAGCGGACCCGCGGAGTCGGCCGACGCGAAGGTCACGTCGTCGAAGAGGATCTCGCCGCGGCCGGCCGCCGCCGCGCCGACGCGCGCCGTGGTGGCGCCCTCGGGGGCGACGACCACGCCGCTCGTCTCGGTCCAATCCGTGCCGGCGCGCGCGGGGACGACGTCGCGGCCGAGCGTTCGATAGCCGCCTTCGGCGTCGAGGGCGGTCGTCATCCAGGTGACGCACGCGCCGCCGTGCGCGCCCGCGTCGACGCGGTTGACGTACGCGCCGAGGCGGTAGGCGCCGCCCGGCGTCACGGAGAACGCCGTCTCGGCGCCGGCGTCGAGCACCACGTAGGTGGGCGGGTCGGCGTCGTTCGAGCGCGAAATCGCGAGGCACCCCGCGCCGCTGTAGGCGCCGCTCGCGGCGTCGTCGACGGACGCGCGGTCGGTCGGGTCCTCTTTGCGCCAGCCGCTTTCGGCCGCGACCTCGCCGTCGCGCGGGCGCTCGAACGAGGACCAGCGCGCGGGAATCAGGCCGGCGCGCGCGGGCTGCCGCGCGGCGCCGCGACCGTCGCCGTCGTCCGCCCTGCGCTGCTGCATGTAAAGGAAGACGCCGCCGCCGCCGAGGGCGAGCAGCAGGAGCGTCGCGACGAGGCTGCCCGCGCCGCCGCGGCGCGCCGGCGCGCCTTCGTGCAGGCTGAACGCCGCATCGCCGAAGTCGGGCGACGCGTCGACCGGGAAGGCCTCGGTCTTCGCCGTCTCCGTCGGGACCGGCGGCGAGAAGTCCTTCGGCCTGCCGACGCAGAAGCGCGCCTCGACGACGCCGAAGCGCACGACCTGACCGGAAGCCAGCTCGGCCTCTTTCACGCGTTCGCCGTCGACGAACGTGCCGTTGCTCGAGCCGAGGTCGCGCACGAACCACTGCGCCCCGCGCTTCACGATCTCGGCGTGATCGCCGGAGACGGAGGCCTCGGCGATCTGCAGCCCGTGCTTCTTGCCGCGCCCGACGGTGATGCGATCGGCGATCTTCACCGTCTCGCCGAGCCGGGGCGCGCCGAGGAGCAGGAAAGTCTCCGATTCGAGGGAGATCTCGTCGTCGTCGCCCCAGCCGGCCTCGACCGCGGGCGCGGCCGCGACCTCGACGTCGAGGAACTTCATCGACGCCGCGCCGACGGTGATGACGTCGCCGTCGGCCAGCTCGAACTTCGAGACCTTCCGGCCGTTGACGAGGGTGCCGTTGCTCGAGCCGAGGTCCTCGACGAACCAACTGCCCTTCTCCTGGAAGAAGCGGCAGTGGTGACGGGACGCTTCGGGCACCTTCAGCTGGATCTGGTTGTCGGCGAGTCGACCCGCCTGGATCTCTTGGGTCAGCGACGCCTCGCGCGTTTCGCCGCCGTCGGTGATGACGAGTTTAGGCATGCCAATGATCCGAACTCATGGCCGCACGCCGCCTTCCGTGGACACGGAAGGACGCGGTCACGCTCCGGCTTTCTCCCTGCGCCCCCGCCGACGGGGCGCGCTCCGGACGTAGGAATCGAGGACTCGACGAGGTGGGATCTGGACGTCTTCCGCTTGCAGGCAGGAGGGTCTTCGCCGAAGCAGGCGCCGCGAAGAGGCGAGGATTCTAAGGAACGACCCTTGCTCTTGCCAACCCGCAGGGGCCCGTTCTGTTGCAAGAACGCTCGCCGAGGCGCCGTCTGTCGGCCCCGGCGGCCTCCGTGCGACGATCCACGGCCTCGGCGCACCCCGACCGTCTCCCCCTCAGGAAAAAGGACCGCAGAGGCCCGCGCGCGACTCGCAGCGCCGCGTCGGCCCCGCATCGTCGGTCCGTCGGACGACGTCGGCGATCCGGACACCTCGCGCGGCGACGTTCCGACTCCGCCGCCGATCGGCGATGCGGCCGCGTCCTCGCTTCGCTCGGCATGGCGGTCCGCGGTCCTCGTCGGGCACGGCACAAGTTCCACTCACAGCCCGCCGCCGTTCAGGCCGGCGACGTTTCGCGCAGGCCGCCTGGGATTCAGATGCCCGCGTACGGCGCCTCAGGAAGCGGACCGCGGAGGCCCGACGCGGCGCGCAGCGCCGCGTCGGCCCCGCATCGTCGACCAGTCGCTCGACAACGACGATCCGACCGACCTCGCGCGACGACTTACCGTCTCTGCCGCCCGCCGGAGCGCCCCTTCGCCGTCGCGGTCGCTGCGTCCTTCGCCTCGTCAAGCCGGCGCGAAACGCGCCGTGAAGTGCGGGAGGAACTTCGGGCGGTGGACGAGGCGGAGGCCGCGGATCGATGCGCGCCGCGCGGCGACGGCGGCGGCGATTTCGATGACGCGGTCGACGTGGCTCTGCGTGTAGCAGCGGCGCGGCAGCGCGAGGCGGACGAGCTCCATCGACGCCGGCGTGAAGCGGCCCGCGGCGTCGGACTTGCCGAACATCACCGAGCCGATCTCGCAGGAGCGGACGCCGCCTTCGAGGTACAGCTCCAGCGCCAGCGCCTGACCCGGGTACTGCGACTGCGGCACGTGCGGGAGGAACGCCTTGGCGTCGATGTAGACCGCATGTCCTCCGGGCGGCTTCAGCGTGGCCATGCCGACGGCCTCGAGGCCTTCGGCGAGGTACCGCGTCGTCGCGGCGCGGTATTCGAGGTACGGCTCCTCCATCGCCTCTTCGATGCCGACCGCGAGCGCTTCGAGGTCGCGCGCCGCGCATCCGCCGTAGGTCGGAAAGCCTTCGGTGAGGATGAGCAGGTTGCGGACCTCCTCCGCCAGCGCGTCGTCGTTGAGCGCGACGAACCCGCCGATGTTGCCGAGGCCGTCCTTCTTCCCGCTGAACGTCGCGCCGTCGGCGAGGCGGAAGACCTCCTGCGCGATCTCCTTCACGCTGCGCGAAGCCTGCCCCGGCTCGCGCTGCTTGATGAACCAGCAGTTCTCCGCGAACCGGCACGCGTCGAGGAAGAACGGAATCCCGTGGCTTCGCAGGATGCGCGACACGCCGCGCAGATTCTCGAGGCTCGCGGGCTGCCCGCCCCCCGAGTTGTTGGTGATCGTCGCCATCCCCAGCGGGACGCGGCCCGCGTGTTCGCGGCAGAACGCTTCGAGGCGCGCGAGGTCGACGTTTCCTTTGAACGGATGATCGAGCGCCGGGTCCTTGCCTTCGGCGACGACGAGGTCGACCGGCTCGCCGCCGCCGTATTCGATGTTGGCGCGCGTCGTATCGAAATGGCAATTGGACGGCACGGTCATGCCGGGCTTGACCGTCAGCGCGAACAGGATCCGCTCCGCCGCGCGCCCCTGGTGCGTCGGCACGACGTGCCGGAAGCCGGTCAGCTCCTTGACGACACGCTCGAACCGATAGAACGACCGCGAGCCGGCGTACGACTCGTCGGCGACCATCATCGCGCCCCACTGCGCGGCCGACATCGCCGCCGTGCCCGAATCGGTCAGGAAGTCGAAGGTCACCGCCTCCGCGGGAAGGAGGAAGAGGTTGCGATGCGCCGCCTCGAGTCGCCTCGCGCGCTCTTCACGCGAGAGGACGGCCAGCGGCTCGACGACCTTGATCTTGAACGGCTCGAAGATGACGCCGGCCACGCGGTTCTCCTGAGCCGCAGGAGTGCGAGGCGCGTGCCGCGCCGGGAATCAGGCTCCGGACGCCGGCGACGCGCGCAGACGTTGCGGCGCGGCCGACCGC